>NZ_JBFUIN010000041.1:0-21212 GCF_056401855.1 Bacillus sp. P4_D3 | reverse complement strand
ATATTAAAGAAAAAAAAGCATCAAAAGATGCAAATACAAGCCGTATATACGCGAAATTTGGACGTGAAATTTATGTGGCAGCAAAACAAGGCGAGCCAGATCCAGAATCAAACCAAACGTTAAGAGTTGTATTAGAACGTGCGAAAACATACAACGTGCCAAGAACAATTATTGACCGTGCGATTGAAAAGGCAAAAGGCGGTTCAGAAGAAAACTATGACGAGCTTCGTTATGAAGGCTTTGGACCAAACGGATCTATGGTAATTGTAGATACACTGACAAATAACGTAAACCGTACTGCAGCAGATGTACGAGCTGCATTTAGCAAAAACAGTGGTAACATGGGTGTAAACGGTTCTGTGGCTTACATGTTTGATGCGACAGCTGTTATCGGTCTTGAAGGTAAAACATCAGATGAAGTTCTTGAAATTTTAATGGAAGCAGATGTAGATGCACGTGACATTCTAGAAGAAGAAGATTCTGTTATCGTTTATGCTGAACCTGATCAGTTCCATTCAGTACAATCTGCACTTAAAGGTGCTGGTGTTGAAGAATTTACAGTTGCAGAATTAACAATGCTTGCACAAAGTGATGTAGAACTTCCTGAAGATGCTCAAGTACAATTTGAAAAAATGGTTGATGCATTAGAAGATTTAGAAGATGTACAACAAGTTTACCACAACGTAGACTTAGGAGAATAATAAGACAGGAGACCCTTTCGTTTAGCGAATAGGGTCTCTTTTTTATGGGTTTTTTAAAGGTGTTTTTATTGTCGGGAGGGAATATGGTTATATGATATATATGAAATAATCGTATTTCTAGGAGGTATTTCTGTGGAGCATAAAACACCAAAGCATATTGTTGCTGTAGCAGGTTACTTAACAAATGAAAAGAATGAGGTGCTTTTAACGAAAGTGCACTGGCGAGCTGATACGTGGGAAATGCCTGGAGGACAGGTAGAAGAAGGGGAAGCGCTCGATCAAGCTGTTTGCAGAGAAATAATGGAGGAAACAGGTTTAACTGTGAAGCCTATCGGAGTTACAGGGATTTATTATAATGCTTCTATGCATATTGTAGCTGTTGTTTTTAAAGTAGCATATGTTAGTGGTGAAATAAAAATTCAACCTGAAGAAATACAAGATGCTAAATTTGTTGCTTTAAACGAAGAGAACATTGATGAGTATATAACGCGTCCTCATATGAAATCAAGGACACTTGATGCGATGAAAGCAATGCATTTCATTCCATACGAAACATGGGAAGTTCAGCCATATAATCTTATAGGAAGATTGTAAAGTTTTGGTTAGTTATTTGAGGACATCTCAAATTGCTAACTTTTTCTTTATGTATACTGTTTCAGAAAAAGGTCACAATAATAAAGTGTAGGCTAATAATTAGTGGAGGAAGCAGGGCTACTACCTAATTTTCTAGCTTTAGCCAAGTTTTGAGGGAGAAGTCTTACTGCCCACAAATAGCGAGATAATCCGAAAGCTACTATTGATTTACGGAACGTTTGTTCTGTATAATAGTGATATATCATATATAATTAGATTGCTAGATGTTTAAAAGTATAAATGTATAAACTGATATAATAAAAGAATAAAGTGAAATGAAGGAGAGTCCTACTTCCTATAAATAGTATGATAAATAAATGTATATTCAACATTTCATATGAATAGTAGATAAAAAAGGACTGTGATACAATACATTTTTACACCTTACAATGTTGTAAGGTAGGTGTAAGAGAAATCGATGGGATATTCTTTTACAACAAGGTATTCTTAAATTAAGAGTTATATATGCTGTGTGGAAAAGAGGTGTTCGAGATGAAAGAACGAGTATTATCTAGAGTGAATTATCATCAAAAAGTTGCATTAAATCCATTAACTAAATTTCTTTATAAAGCCATTATATTATTATTATTGTTAAGTTTTGCATTATTATTCGTTGGAAATGTAATGATTGAGCGAAGTGATATTAGTAAATTACATGTACCCGCTAAGTTAGAGGTGCCAGAATCATTAACACACGCATTTATTGCGACGGAAGATAAAAGGTTTTATCATCATAACGGTTTAGACTATATAGCAATTATTCGAGCTTCTATTGAAAATATAAAAGCTGGTGGTGTTGTGCAAGGAGGAAGCACAATTACACAGCAGCTATCTAAAAATGCTTTTTTATCTAATGAACGTACATTTTCTCGTAAGTGGAAAGAAATTTTTTATACGAAAAAAATTGAACGTACATTCACAAAGGATGAGATTTTAAAATTATATGTGAGTAATATTTACTACGGAGAAGGAGCATGGGGAATTGAAAAAGCAGCAAACCTTTACTTCGGTAAAAAGGTGGATCAATTAACATTGGCAGAGAGTGCAATGATGGCTGCTGTAGTAAAAGCACCAGCTTATTACTCACCTGCACAAAATTATGATAAAGCAGTTGAGAGACGGAATGTAGTTTTAAGGCTAATGGAGAAAGAAGGGTATATAAATCATGATGAATATGTGCAAGCAGTTAGTGAGAAATTAGTAATTCGTCATGATATAAAAACAGAGCAATCCATGTTAAAAAATGCCCGTGAAAAAGCAGTAAGTTAAGGGAAGTTCCTATATAGGAACTTCTTTTTTTGAATAAATTGTGACAAATCGTGACACAATATCGTCACAAATGTTGTATTTTTGTAATTTATGTGAGCGTGTTCATTGCGTGACCTATGTAAGTATTGATATTATGTGTATTGTGTACAATGCTGTATACAGAATATGAATTTAAAGAGGAATGTATATGAAATCATCGAACAAACTCATGGTTCTTGGTGTAGTTTTTTCTATCGCAGTATTGATTGTAATCGGGACGATTGTGTATAGCATCATAAATGACAAGAAAGATAAAGGGAATGAGATGTTTGCTTATTCTACGCAACAATCTTTAGGGAAAGATGATGCTCCAGTTAAGGTAGTTGAATTTGGAGACTTTAAATGTCCTGCTTGTCGTACTTGGGATGTAACGGTATTACCACGATTAAAAGAAGAGTATATTGATAAAGGTAAAGTGCAGTTATATTTTATTAACTTCCCGTTTATCGGAAAAGACTCTGATTTAGGTGCAGCTGCCGGTGAAGCAATTTATAAACAAGATCAAGATTCATTCTGGATTTTCTATGATGAGATTTATCAAAATCAAAAGAAAGATACGGAAGAATGGATTACAGAAGAATTACTTCTTAATATTGTGAAAGAAAAGCTTCCGAAAATTAATGTAGAACAGTTTAAAAAAGATTTACACAGTAAAGAAATGAAAGACAAAGTACGTAAAGATTCAGATCGTGCTCAAAAATTAAAAGTTCAAGGTGCTCCTTCAGTATATATAAATGGGAATCTTGCAAACCCTGATTTCGATAGTATGAAGAAGGCGATTGATAAAGAATTGAAAAAGTGATGAGGTATCTCATCACTTTTTCGACTTTTTTCGATAAATTTCTTGCTTCGATTTTTTTTACATGCTATACTACTTTACATAAGTTATTTCAATATCTTATATTTATTCATATTTGCGGGTGTAGTTTAGTGGTAAAACAAGAGCCTTCCAAGCTCTGGTCGAGAGTTCGATTCTCTTCACCCGCTCCAAATTTTATTTAATGTTTTTCTGATAAATTGTGATCAACGCAGTGTTTCGTTTCTAAGATAAACGAAGCATTGCGTTTTTTTAATGTTTGAAAATCATAATTATATGCGAAAATAGAAGTAAAGAATATTATTCCAAAAGTGAATTGCTAACCAATATAGTCGTTACATAAGGGATGGATTCATCGGAGGAGGCGATAAAGAATGGATTTTGAACAATTAAAGCAAGATGTAATTGCGTATAGTAAAACGATTGGTATAGATAAAATAGGTTTTGCCAGTGCTTCACCATTTGAGGAGTTAAAGCAGCGTCTAATCCAGCAGCAACAATTGAATTATCAGTCTGGATTCGAAGAACCTGATATAGAGAAGAGAACGAATCCACAGCTATTGTTACCTGGTGCGAAATCAATTATTGCGATTGCTTTAGCGTACCCTTCAAAATTAAAAAATGCACCATTAAGTAAGCGTGGAGAACGTCGCGGGATTTTTTGTCGTGCTTCTTGGGGCCAAGATTATCACCTTGTTTTACGAGATCGTTTGCAAAAGTTAGAGGCGTATTTAATCGAAAAGCTTCCGGATATAGAAGTGAAGTCAATGGTTGATACAGGGGAGCTAAGTGATCGAGCTGTTTCAGAGCGTGCCGGTATTGGATGGAGTGGTAAGAACTGCGCTATTATTACGCCGGAATTTGGTTCGTATGTATACTTAGGAGAAATGATTACGAATGTTCCGTTCCCTCCTGATCGGCCAATAGAAGATCAATGTGGAAGTTGTACGAAATGTATTGATATTTGTCCTACAGGTGCTTTAGTACAAGGCGGCCAGTTGGACTCGAAGAAATGTATTGCATTTTTAACACAGACAAAAGGATTTCTGCCTGAAGAATATCGCGATAAAATAGGAAATCGTATATATGGATGTGATACGTGTCAGACTGTTTGTCCGAAAAATAAAGGAATGGATTTTCATAACCATCCTGAAATGGAGCCTGATCCTGAATTAGTTAAACCATTATTAACACCACTTTTAACAATTAGTAATCGTGATTTCAAGGGAAAATATGGGGTTATGTCTGGTTCATGGAGAGGTAAAAAGCCATTGCAACGAAATGCTATTTTAGCACTTGCACATTTTAAAGAAACAGCAGCAATTCCTGATTTAATCGGTGTTATGAAAGATGATCCAAGACCAGTACTTCGGGGAACAGCAGCATGGGCACTTGGGAAAATTGGTGGAGATGGAGTAGGAGAAGACATTGAGAAAGCGATGGAACGTGAGAAAGATGAAGAGGTTCTTCATGAAATGAATCGTGGACTTGAATTGTTAGCACAGAAAAAAGAGTAGATAATATCTCCCTTTTTCATATTGTAATATGGGAGGGAGACGAAATGGTTATAAAAGCGAATATTGAAAAGCAAGTGCAACAGTTTTTAGCATATATAACAGAGAAACGAACAGATGTAGATGGTATTGCAATAGATTTGTTACAAATGGTACAGAGAAAGAAACAATTGTTTCAAAAGCGTAGTGCAAATATAGTKAAAGCAACTGCAGATATTTCTTTCATTAGACAATTAAATAGTAATGAGCATCAAGAAATTGATTATCAAATACACTTGAAATATTTAATTAAGCATAAAGAATTATTTTATATCGAAGAGGAACAATTAAAACGACGAGTTTGTTTGAAAAATAGTCGTATAATAGATGATTATGCTCTTGAAGTGTCAGAAGAAATAGAAATAGGTGAAACGTTAGAACGGGAAGTCACGAAAGAAAAATATGGTTCATATCAATATAATCGTTTAGAGGCAGTGAAGTATGCAGAGCGTTGGTGGGATGATCGCAATCCTGCATACCGTAATTTTCCTGATAATTGTACAAATTTCATTTCACAATGTCTGCACACTGGAGAAGTGCCAATGAATGGACATCCTAATATTCGTAAAGGGTGGTGGCAAAGGGGAAACCAGTGGAGTTGGAGCTGGGCTGTAGCACACTCTTTTTATTGGTATTTGTCAGGTGCTACAGCTGGTCTTCGAGCAGAAGCAGTAGAAAAGCCAGAAGACCTTATTCTTGGCGATGTAATTGCGTATGATTTTGAGGATGATGGTAGGTGGAATCATACGACAATTGTAGTAGCAAAAGACGCAGATGGTATGCCGCTTGTAAATGCACATTCAGCGAATAGCCGCAGGCGTTATTGGAACTATGAAGACTCTAGTAAATATACACCACAAATGAAATATAAATTCTTTCATATTATTAATGGGTAGAGATTTTTCGTTCAAGTGGTATAATACGTAGTAGACAAAAAATAGAGGTGAATATCGCGTGGGAGTACATGTTGTTTTATATCAACCAGAAATTCCAGCAAATACAGGGAATATTGCACGTACTTGTGCAGCAACTGGAACAGAGTTACATTTGATTAGACCGCTTGGATTTTCAACGGATGACAAAATGTTAAAGCGTGCAGGACTAGATTATTGGCAGCACGTAAAAGTTACGTATTATGATTCAATCGAAGAATTTTATGAGAAAAATAAAGATGGTGAATTCTTCTATTTAACAAAGTATGGCGAGAAAGCTCATACAGCATTTGATTATAGCAAACGTGAGAAGGATTACTATTTCGTATTTGGAAGAGAAACAAATGGATTACCAGCTAATGTAATTGAAGAAAACTTCGATCATTGTTTACGTATTCCAATGACGGATAAAGTACGTTCATTAAATTTATCTAATACAGCAGCAATTTTAATTTATGAAGMGTTCCGTCAACAAAATTATCCAGGATTAGATTTAGAAATCGTTTATTAAAAGTCGCCATTTGGCGACTTTTTTATTTTTTTAAAAAATATGTAATCATACATTTTAAAAAAGGTACATATTCATATAGAATGAGATATATGAATAAAAATAGATAAGACGGGTTGAGATAAATATGAAGGAACAATATAATAATCAAAATACCTTTTTAAGTATGATAGATATGGATTTAGTAAGACAGGGACTGTTACATGCTATTCAAGATTTAGTGTTTATTGTGAAAGTTATTGACGATGAAACTTTTAAATATATTTATGTGAATAAAATAGGAATGGATCACGCCAGGCTAGGGAAAGAATGTTATGGAAAAACTTTTGCAGAAGTATTACCAGAAGATACGGCAAGGTTATTGCAAGGACAATATGAAAAAGTAATGAGAGAAGCGAGAGCAAATACGTTTTGTGATGTAATTAGTTTGCCAACTGGTGATATACATTATGAATCTTCACTTAATCCAGTATGCGATGTAAATGGAACATGTCAGTTTATTATTTGTATTACTAGAGATATTACAGCACAGGTTAAGAAAAAAGCGGAAATAGAAGAAAAACAAATGTTATTTAAGTCATTACTAGAATATAATAATGATTCCATTGTATCTGTAGATTCTATTGGAAGAATTACATATGCAAATCCAGCAACTTATGAAATTTTTGGGTATCGATATGAAGAGTTAAAGGACCAATTTATTTTTCAGTTTATAAATAAAGAATATGAAAAAACTGTTCAAACTATATTTAAGAATGCTTTACAGGGAAAAGCAAAACAAATTGTTGCAAAGAAATATGTTCATAAAGAAGGATATGAACTTTATATTTCTGTGAGGACTATCCCCATTATTGTGAATAGTGAAATCGTCGGGGTGTACATTGTTACGAGGGATGTTACGAGGCAAGTATTAAATGAGATGAAAACAGAGTATTTGGCTTACTTCGATCAGTTAACGGGGTTAATGAATAGAATATCATGTACAAATAAACTAAATGAATTTTTAGATGATAATAAAGAATTTGCATTGGTTTTTATAGATTTGGATGAATTTCACCTTATTAATGATACATTTGGTCATAAAGAAGGGGATCAAGTATTAAAAAAAGTTACTGAATGTCTACGAGAACTAAAAATAGAAGATATGCATTTATTTAGAGAACATGATGATCAATTTGTTATGTTAATAGAAAATATAACGAAAGAATGCGTAGAGGAAGTGGCACAAACAATATTAAAAAGAATTAGTGAGCATTTTGTAATAGAAGAAGAGGATGTTTATTTGAGTGCATCAATTGGGATTGTAATGGCTCCAAAAGATGGAATGGATGAAAAAATGCTTTTCCAAAGAGTCGACACAGCTTTGGAAAAAGCAAAGGAAAAGGGAAAAGGATATTATTATTTTTATTGTAGTGGATTAGATTGTGAACGTGAACAAAGGTTTATAATAGAGAATCAGTTACATCGTGCTATAGAGAAAAATGAATTTTTCCTATATTATCAACCTCAAATTAATATTGAAACGGGAAAGATAGCCAGTATGGAAGCATTAATAAGGTGGGAGAATAAGGAGCTAGGATTTGTCTCGCCAAATCAATTTATCCCACTTGCTGAAAGAACAGGATTTATTATTAAACTTGATGAATGGGTAGTACATCAAGTTTGTGAACAGATACGTGAATGGTTAAATAAAGGGTATGAAGTTGTACCAATTGCAGTTAATATTTCAGCTAGACATTTTCGTTCTATTACACTAATAGAGATGATTACACGTGCTTTAAATAAGTACAACGTCCCCCCTCATTTATTAGCAATAGAAGTTACAGAAGGGGCTCTTATACATAAAGATTTATCGAAAAGAGTGTTAATGCAGTTAAAAGAACAAAATTTAAAGATTCATTTAGATGACTTTGGAACGGGATATTCATCTTTAAGTTATTTAAAAACATATCCGATTGATACGTTAAAAATTGATCGTTCTTTTATGGAAGGTATATATATAGATGAAAGAGATACGAATATTACAGCTGCAATTATTCATTTAGCACATACTCTAGGGTTAAATGTAATTGCAGAAGGAGTAGAAAAAGCGGAACAAATACAATTTTTAAAGGAAAAGAATGTGAAACTCGTACAAGGTTATTTTTATAATCGTCCTTTATCGATATACGATGTGGAAAATATTTATTTTAAATAGTGTATAAAAAACAAGAAAAAAAGTGATGTGCTTTTCAGCACATCACTTTTTATGTGTACCTGGTTTATCGTTATAACCAGATGTGAAAATAGCTGTAAGAAATGTGAGTGATACACCTAAAATTAATAATAACTTCATCCTAATTTCCTCCTTACTTTTTCGGTTTACGAATCCTATTTGTGAATCGAAATGTATGTAAGGTTCCTAGAAGAAAAGAATTTATTTACAATGAATAGCAGCGTAAAAACTTTAATACCTTTATTATACAGAATTTTCTTTGAATTTTGGAGAGAATTTTATAGCGCTATTATATATTTCGTTTTGATTTAAAGAATGTTTAAGGACATCCTAGCATACCTTTTATAATAATCCGATTGAACAAGGAGATGGGGGAGGAGCTATAATGGATATTCTAAAGAAAATTGAACAATATCGGGAAGCAGAAGAACGTTTACAATGGGAAGGTACGTTTGCGGAGTATTTGGAGCTTGTGAAAGAAAGACCATGGGTGGCTCAAACAGCACACTCTCGCATTTACAATATGATAAAAGATGCTGGAATTGAAGAAGTTGATGGTAGAAGAAAATATAACTTCTTTAGTAATCAGCTATTTGGATTAGAGGATGCTTTAGAACGCCTTGTGGAAGAATATTTTCATCCATCTGCAAAACGATTAGATGTTAGAAAACGTATTTTGTTATTAATGGGGCCTGTTAGTGGGGGGAAATCAACATTAGTTACGATGTTGAAACGAGGATTAGAAACATATTCACGAACAGATCGTGGAGCGATTTTTGCATTAAAAGGCTGCCCAATGCATGAAGATCCACTTCATTTAATTCCGCAGCATTTACGGAATGATTTCTTTGATGAGTATGGAGTAAGAATTGAAGGGAATTTATCACCATTAAATGTTATGCGTCTAGAGCAAGAATACGGGTCAAGAATTGAGGATGTAGTTGTAGAGCGTATTTTCTTCTCTGAAGATCGCCGTACAGGAATTGGTACATTTAGTCCTTCTGATCCAAAATCACAAGATATTGCCGATTTAACAGGTAGTCTAGACTTTTCTACAATTGCAGAATACGGTTCGGAATCAGATCCTCGTGCATATCGATTTGATGGAGAATTAAATAAGGCGAACCGTGGAATGATGGAATTCCAAGAGATGCTAAAATGTGATGAGAAATTTTTATGGCATTTATTATCGCTTACACAAGAAGGAAATTTCAAGGCAGGCAGATTTGCGCTTATTTCAGCAGATGAATTAATTGTAGCGCATACAAATGAAACAGAGTATCGTTCCTTCATAGCAAATAAGAAAAATGAAGCATTGCATTCACGAATTATTGTAATGCCGGTTCCATATAATTTACGGGTTAGTGAAGAAGAACATATTTATGAAAAAATGATTCGTGAAAGTGATGTGTCCAATGTTCATATTGCACCGCATACACTTCGCGTTGCAGCAATGTTCACTATTTTAACTCGTTTAAAAGATCCGAAGCGTCCGGATATTGATTCAATTAAAAAGATGCGTTTATATGATGGAGAAACGGTAGAAGGGTATAATGCGATTGATGTAGAAGAATTGCAACGCGAATATCAAGATGAAGGTATGAAGGGGATTGATCCTCGTTATGTCATTAACCGAATTTCTTCTACAATTATTCGAAAAGAGGTACCATCTATTAATGCACTAGATGTACTGAGATCGTTAAAAGACGGATTGGATCAGCACCCGTCAATTAGTAGTGAAGACCGAGAGCGCTATATGAATTTCATCTCATTAGCGAGAAAAGAATACGATGAAATTGCTAAGAAAGAAGTACAAAAAGCGTTTGTTTATTCATACGAAGAATCAGCTAAGACACTTATGGATAATTACTTAGATAACGTCGAAGCGTACTGCAATAAATCAAAATTACGTGATCCTTTAACAGGTGAAGAAATGAGCCCAGATGAAAAACTTATGCGTTCGATTGAAGAGCAAATTGGAATTTCAGAAAATGCTAAAAAGGCATTCCGTKAAGAAATTTTAATTCGCATTTCTGCTTATGCACGTAAAGGGAAGCGCTTTGATTATAATTCACACGAACGTCTTCGTGAAGCGATTCAGAAAAAACTATTTGCTGATTTAAAAGATATAGTGAAAATTACAACATCAACGAAAACACCAGACGAAAATCAGCTTAAGAAAATCAATGATGTTGTTGCACGCTTAATTGATGAGCATGGTTATAATTCTTCATCCGCGAATGAATTGTTACGATATGTAGGTAGTTTGTTAAATCGATAGTTTGATAACAAAACGCTGTCTCTTATTCTTGGGACGGCGTTTTGTTATCTATTGATATTTGTAAAAAATGTCATAGCTTGTCCGAATATAATAAATTAAGATGCGATTTTATGAATTTATTGTCAATTATTTTTACAATATGCATATGATAGAGTAACCAACCATTCATACAAAAAAGCCAACACAATACAATATGTTGCAAAACGAAAATGTGTGCAACAATGCATTGTGTTTCTTTCTTATCAACGGCTGAATGTTTCTTTCTATTATGTGAGTGGCAAAATTTTGTTTAAGATGCTCGGAGTATTGTATGAAAAACGCTATATATGTTTATGGGATGATTTTCGATGAACAGTTATTTTTCAAATATTATAGTTACGCACACTAGAAAACAAAATTATAGATTGCTGTTCATAAGAGAAAACAAATACAGTAAGGGGGGAAAGGCATGGGCGAAGAAAATCAACCAAACTATACAATTTCACAGGAAAACTGGTCCCTCCATCGCAAAGGATATGACGACCAACAACGCCATCAAGAAAAAGTACAAGAGGCAATTAAAAATAATTTACCAGATCTTGTAACGGAAGAAAATATTGTTATGTCTAATGGTAGGGATGTTGTGAAAATACCGATTCGTTCTTTAGATGAATATAAGATTAGATACAATTATGATAAAAATAAACATGTTGGGCAAGGGAACGGTGACAGCAAAGTTGGCGATGTCGTTGCGAGAGATGGATCAGGTGGTCAAAAGCAGAAAGGACCAGGAAAAGGGCAAGGGGCAGGAGATGCAGCTGGAGAAGATTATTATGAAGCAGAAGTCTCAATTTTAGAATTGGAGCAAGCGTTTTTCAAAGAGTTAGAGTTGCCTAATTTAAAGAGAAAAGAACTGGATGAAAACCGGATTGAACACATTGAATTTAATGATATTAGAAAAACAGGATTATGGGGAAATATCGATAAGAAGCGAACGATGATATCTGCATATAAACGAAATGCAATGCGTGGTAAAGCATCTTTCCATCCAATTCACCAAGAAGATTTAAAGTTCCGTACTTGGAATGAAGTGTTAAAGCCAGATTCAAAAGCTGTTGTATTAGCGATGATGGATACGAGTGGATCGATGGGGATATGGGAGAAGTATATGGCACGTAGCTTCTTTTTCTGGATGACAAGATTTTTACGCACAAAGTATGAAACCGTAGACATTGAGTTTATTGCCCATCATACGGAAGCGAAGGTCGTTACAGAAGAAGAATTTTTCTCAAAAGGAGAAAGTGGTGGAACGATCTGTTCTTCCGTATACAAAAAAGCACTTGAGTTAATCGATAATAAATATTCACCAGACCGTTATAATATTTATCCATTCCATTTTTCAGACGGTGATAATTTAACTTCGGATAATGCTAGATGTGTAAAGCTTGTTGAAGAGTTGATGAAGAAGTGTAATATGTTTGGGTATGGGGAAGTGAATCAGTACAACCGCCATAGTACGCTCATGTCAGCCTATAAAAATATTAAAGATGAGAACTTCAGATATTATATTTTAAAACAAAAAGCAGATGTATTTCATGCGATGAAGAGCTTTTTTAAAGAAGAATCAGGAGAGAAAATGGCATAACCCCTTTTGAAGGGGTTTATTTTTTTGTAAACTTTTTATTTTTTTAGTTGACAATGATAATGAAAATCATTATCATTTATTCGAGAATGATTACATTTTGATTTATATATTTCGGAGGAGATGTAAAGTTAAAAAAAATAAAAGAAAACATATAAATGCAATGTTAATAGCGGCGACGTTATCGTTACCGTTTGCTGTATATTCGACACCTGCTTTAGCGGCAGTAGCAATTGAGGCAAATAAAACTGGATATGCTTTAGAAAATGGTACATATGATGCTGTTATTAAAGCGTATAAAGATAAAACAAATGAAGAGTCCATGGCAGCTATTTATATAAAGGATCCGAAATTAACAATCGAGAATGGAAAGAAAATCGTAACGGCAACGTTAAGTGATAGTGATTTCTTTCAATACTTGAAAACAGAGGATATTCATACTCCTGGTGTGTTTCATGATGTGAAAGTAATATCTGAGGATAAAAAGAAAAATGGGACGAAGGTTATTCAATTTGAAGTTGGAGAACTAGGAAAAAGGTATAATATGCAAATGCATATTTATATCCCAACAATGGGATATAACAATAAATATCAAGTACAGTTTGAAGTAAATACTTTAAATTTAGAAAATAATGTTCCAGAAAAGCAAAAGGAAAATAAAGAGGATAAAGTGGAACAACAAGAAAAAGTTGCGAATGTAATAGTTGATAAGAAATTACAACAGCATATTAATAAGTACAATTTAGATAGAAAACATATAAATGAACCTATAACGAAGGAAGATTTATTAAAGATTAAAACATTAACCATATATTCAGGTGAAGGAATAAATGAAATAGCTGGTTTAGAATATATGACAAACTTAGAGAAGTTGACATTAAGAGAGTCTAACGTAACAGACATATCTGTTATCTCAGAATTGAGACATTTGAAATATTTAGATTTATCCTCTAATCCAATTGAAAGCATTCAACCCGTTTCTAAGCTAGAGAATCTTGACATGCTCTTTTTAAGAGATAATAAAATTGCAGATCTTACACCGTTAAGTCAAATGAAAAAGATTAAAATATTAGATTTAATCGGTAATAATATAAAGGATCTTACACCATTATTTACAGTGTTATCGTTAGAAGAAGTATACTTAGCAAATAATCAAATTAGTAATCTTTCGGGTATTGAGAAGTTAAAGAATGTGAAACTACTATGGATAGGAAATAATAAAATTAGTGATGTTGAGCCTATTAGTAAAATGAGTAATCTTATTGAACTAGAAATTGCTGATAGTGAACTAAAAGATATATCACCATTATCTAAATTAGGAAAATTACAAGTACTGAATTTAGAAGAGAATTATATTTCTGATATATCAGCACTTGGCGAGCTAACAGATTTATACGAAGTAAACCTTGCAGCGAATGAGATTTTTGATATAAGGCCTGTTCAAGAACTAGGTAAGCGAATTTGGATTGACATTCAGAGACAAAAAATCTTTTTAGATGAAGCAAGCGTAGATGAAGAAATAACAATTCCAATATATAATCTTAAAGGAGAACCACTTCAAAATATTAATTTGAAAAGTGAGGGTGCTACTCTGAATAACGGATTTATAAAATGGAATAGCCCTGGAGAAAAAATATATGAATTTAAACTAGATATGAATTCTGCTGAAAGTAAAATAAGATTTAATGGGATGGTTGTCCAGAAAATAGTTGAAAAACAAAAAGAAAGTCAAAATGTAATCCTGGATAAACATTTACAACAACATATTAATAAAGAGAATTTAGGTAGAGAGAATTTAAACGCTCCTATAACAAAAGAAGATTTATTACAGATTAAAACATTAGAGATACTTAAAGAAAAAGGAAAAGAGATAAAAGATGTAACAGGTTTAGAGTACATGACGAACTTAGAAAACCTCACTTTAGAAGGAGTAGGCTTGAAAAATATTGAGTTCATCTCAAACTTGAAACAATTGAATAATGTGAATGTATCTCATAATCAAATTGAAGATATAACACCGTTATCTTCATTAAAAAACTTACAGTGGTTAAATCTTGCAGACAATCATATTAAAGATGCGACGGTTATTGGTTCAATGCTAGACTTACTTAGCTTGAATTTAGCTGGGAATGAGATTCGTGATGTAAGACCGTTAATACAATTAGGGCAGTGGTTTTCAATTGATGTCGGGAGACAAAAAATCATTTTAGATGAAGCAAAAGTAAATGAAGAAATTCAAGTCCCTGTATATGACTTAGAAGGAGAAGCTATTGACAATATCAAAATGGCAGGTGAGGGCGGAACGCTTAATAACGGAGTAATAAAATGGAGTACTCCAGGTGAAAAGGTGTATAAATTTGATTTAGATTCTGATGAAATTAGTATAAGTTTTAACGGAACAGTCATCCAAAATATAGCTGAAAAAGAAGAAGTAAAAGAGCCGGTAAAAGAAGTTGAAGAAACAAAAGAAGAAGTAAAAGAGCCGGTAAAAGAAGTTGAAGAAACAAAAGAAGAAGTAAAAGAGCCGGTAAAAGAAGTTGAAGRWACAAAAGAAGAAGTGAAAGAATCAGMAAAAGAAGTTGRAGAAACAAAAGAAGAAGTAAAAGAACCGACAAAAGAAGTTGAAGAAACAAAAGAAGAAGTAAAAGAACCAGMAAAAGAAGTTGRAGAAACAAAAGAAGTTGAAGGTACAAAAGAAGAGGTAAAAGAAGCGACAACTAGATTGGATCAAGAGCCAAAAGGGGATAATCAAGTTGGGCCAATGAAAGTGGTAGGACAAGAGAGTACGAAAGAAAAAGATTCAAATAAACAACATGCTAATAAGCAAGAGGAAAATCAGAAGTCTTTAGCAGCAACTGGTGGTCAAGCTAACACATCGAGTTTACTTTCTGGATTAGCACTTGTTCTTTCAGCATTAAGTATGTTTGTATTTAGAAAGAGATTATTTAAGAAATGAATAACGCTTTATCTTATTATTACAAAGAATATATATATTTTTGAGAAGACCTTATCATAGCAATTTCATGTTGAAATATGCTTATGATAAGGTCTTTTTGAATAGGGGAAGGATATTAATACGAGGATGTTTTGATCACTTAAATAATGGAGAAACTGTAGCGGAAATTGTGAGTACTTTTCGTTCACGATATGTACAAAATGTAGGAAGAAATAATATGAAATATTGCATTTTATATCTCTGTATCTAGATTTTATGTTAAATTCTTGGATGGAATATTTAAATAGGGGGACAAGGATATGAACAAGAAATCAAAGATTAATAAAGTTATGCTTAGTATTAGTACAATGGCTCTATCGTTAGGGGCACTTCAAACTCATGCATCAGCGGAAGAAAAAGTACCGTATAATGTGCTGAAAACGAAACCGGTTGGAATTGAAAAACCAGTAGATGAAGTTGGGCATATTTCGAAAGTTGATGAAACATTATCGTTTCAAGAACGTTTAAAAGTAGGAGACTTTTCACAGCGACCAGCATCTATTATGAAGAGTTCAGAAGTAAAGCAAGTTAAAGAAAGCTATTCAATGGCTGATTTAAATAAAATGAATAATCAAGAATTAGTTGAAACGCTAGGAAGTATTAAATGGAATCAAATTACAGACTTATTCCAGTTCAATGAAGATGCAAAGGCTTTTTATAAAGACAAAGGGAAAATGCAAGCAGTTATAGACGAATTAGCTCATAGAGGCAGTACATTTACAAAAGAGGATTCAAAAGGAATTCAAACGTTTACTGAAGTGTTACGTTCAGCTTTTTATCTTGCATTTTATAATAATGAATTAAGCGCCTTAAATGAAAGAAGCTTCCAGGACAAATGTTTACCTGCTTTAAAAGCAATCGCAAAAAATCCAAACTTTAAGCTTGGAACAAATGAGCAAGATACAGTAGTATCTGCATACGGTAAATTAATTAGTAATGCATCAAGTGATGTTGAAACGGTGCAATACGCATCGAATATTTTAAAACAATATAATGATAATTTTAATGCATATGTAGACGATCGTATGAAAGGACAAGCTGTGTACGATATGATGCAAGGCATTGACTATGATATACAGTCTTACTTAATTGAGGCTCGTAAAGAAGCGAATGAAACGATGTGGTATGGAAAAATAGATGGGTTTATTAATGAAATAAATCGTATTGCTCTTCTAAATGAAGTAACGCCAGAAAATAAATGGCTCGTTAATAATGGAATTTATTTTGCTAGCCGTTTAGGGAAGTTTCATAGCAATCCAAATAAAGGATTAGAGGTTGCTACACAAGCGATGCATATGCATCCACGTTTAAGTGAACCGTATTTTGTTGCGGTAGAACAAATTACAACAAACTATAATGGGAAAGATTATAGCGGGAATACGGTAGATTTAGAGAAGATACGTAAAGAAGGAAAAGAGCAATACTTACCAAAAACGTATACATTTGATGATGGATCTATTGTATTCAAAACGGGAGATAAAGTATCCGAAGAGAAAATTAAGAGATTATATTGGGCAGCAAAGGAAGTAAAGGCTCAATATCATCGTGTAATTGGAAATGATAAAGCTTTAGAACAAGGCAATGCAGACGATGTATTAACGATAGTAATTTATAATACTCCGGATGAATATCAGTTAAATAGACAACTGTACGGATATGAGACGAATAACGGTGGAATTTATATTGAAGAGACAGGTACATTCTTTACATATGAGCGTACGCCAGAGCAAAGTATTTATAGTTTAGAAGAGTTATTCCGTCATGAGTTTACTCATTATCTTCAAGGAAGATATGAAGTACCAGGTTTATTTGGAAGAGGAGATATGTATCAAAATGAAAGATTAACTTGGTTCCAAGAAGGGAATGCAGAATTTTTCGCAGGATCTACTCGTACGAATAACGTTGTACCGAGAAAGAGCATAATTAGTGGGTTATCATCTGATCCTGCAAGCCGTTATACGGCAGAGCGTACACTATTTGCTAAATATGGTTCTTGGGATTTCTATAACTACTCGTTTGCATTGCAGTCGTACTTATATACTCATCAATTTGAAACGTTTGATAAAATTCAAGATTTAATTCGTGCGAATGACGTGAAAAATTATGATACATATCGTGAAACTTTAAGTAAAGATCCGAAGTTAAATAAAGAGTACCAAGCTTATATGCAGCAGTTAATTGATAATCAAGATAAGTATAATGTGCCGGAAGTAGCAGATGATTATTTAACTGAACATGCACCAAAATCGTTAACAGAAGTGAAGAAAGAAATTAGTGAGACGTTGTCTATGAAAGATACAAAAATGACAAAATATGAGTCTCAATTCTTTAATACATTTACATTAGAAGGTACGTTTACAGGTAGTGTAACAAAAGGTGAATCAGAAGACTGGAACGCAATGAGTAAAAGAGTAAATGAAGCTTTAGAACAATTGCCGCAAAAAGAATGGAGCGGCTACAAAACGGTTACAGCATATTTCGTCAATTATCGTGTGAATAGTTCCAATCAATTTAAATATGATGTAGTCTTTCATGGTATCGCAAAAGATGACGGAGAAAATAAAGCTCCGACAGTTAATATAAACGGTCCTTATAATGGGCTTGTAAAAGAAGGAATTCAATTCAAAAGTGATGGCTCAAACGATGAAGATGGAAAAATCGTTTCTTATTCATGGGAGTTTGGAGACGGAGGAACAAGTACAGAAGTTAATCCAGTACATGCATATGAAAGAGAAGGAGCTTATAAAGTAGCGTTAAGAGTAAAAGATGATAAAGGAACAGAGAGTAAAAGCGAAACAACTGTTACGATTAAAGATGGACGTTTAACAGAATCTGAACCAAATAATCGTCCAGAGGAAGCAAATCGTATCGGGCTAAACACTACTATAAAAGGTAGCCTTATCGGCGGGGATCACACCGATGTTTATACATTTAATGTAGCATCAGCGAAAGATATCGATATTTCTGTTTTAAATGAGCATGGAATCGGGATGACATGGGTACTTCACCATGAATCAGATATGCAAAATTATGTAGCTTACGGTCAAGCTAATGGAAATTATATAGAAGCAAAATTTAATGCAAAACCAGGTAAGTACTACTTGTATGTATATAAATATGATAATGGCGATGGAACATACGCATTATCAGTAAAATAAATGCTTTTCCAATGTATGTTTAACTTTACTTTTTGTGGAAAATAATATATTATATAGATATATAATATATCGGTTATTTTCTAGGAGGAGCCTGTCACAATAGGTTTCTCCTGTTCTTTTTTAGAGACCTGTCTTACAGGTTTTTCTTTAAAAATTAAATAACTGAAAATTAGGATTAATAATCTTTGAAAGAGGTGAGGCATACACATAACAAAAAAGGGATTGTTTAAGAAAGGGGGATAAGAAATGGTCTTGTTTGGTTATCCACTTGAAATAATTTATTTATATGGATTTATTATTGCTACTATACTCACTGTTATTTATATTTTCTTTGGAGATATATTTGAATCAATATTTAGTTTTGGGGGCGGATCTGTATCCGTTGTTACTTTACTACTTAGTTTCTTCGCCATGTTATGTGGACTTAGTTATATAGGAGAATATTTATTTTCCTTTAATAGTACTATTATTTTTGCTGGTTCATTTGCTATATCTTTCATCGGTGTTTTCATAATGAAAATATTAATTTTAAAACCAATTGCAGAAGCAGAACAAAACACGGTGCAACGTATGGATGAATTCATTGGTTGCAAGGGAGAAGTCATTACGACAATTCCTACAGAAGGATTTGGTGAAGTATTAATCTCCTCTAAATTTGGAAGTAATGCAATCCCAGCTAAAACAATTGGAAAGAAAGATATTTCACAAGGAACGGAAGTTATTATCGAGGGAGTTCAAGATGGTGTTTTGCTTGTACAAAACATCGCTTATTCTTTAAAAAAACCAAAATTATAAGGGGGAATTTACATGACGATTCCATTAATTATCGGTGGAGTTTTACTCGCAATTTTACTTCTACTCATTTTAGTATTCATTACGAAGTATCGTACAGTTGGTCCAGATGAAGCATTAATTGTAACAGGGAACTGGCTTGGTAGTGGAAAGAATGTTGTTACCACTGATGATGGAAAGAAGATTAAGATTATCCGCGGTGGTGGTACTTTCGTTGTGCCAATTATGCAACGAGCAGAACTTCTTAGCTTATTAAACTACAAATTAGAAGTTGGAACACGTGATACGTATACGAAACAAGGTGTACCGATTACAGTAAACGGTGTTTCTATTATTAAAGTAGGATCGACAATTGAAGAAGTTTCTACAGCAGCTGAACAATATTTAGGAAAAGAAACGGAAGAGTTAAAAGTAGAAGCAAAAGAAGTTTTAGAAGGGCATCTACGTGCTATTTTATCTTCTATGACAGTAGAAGATGCTTATAGTAATAGAGAGCAATTCGCACAAAAGGTGCATGAAGTAGCTTCGACTGATTTGAAGAAGATGGGACTTCGCATCGTTTCCTTTACAATTAAAGAAATAATGGATAAAAACGGTTACTTAGATGCACTTGGTCAGCCGCAAATTGCAATGGTTAAGCGTGATGCAACAGTTGCAAATGCAGAGCGTGAAAAAGAGGCGAGAATTGAAAAAGCTCGTGCTGAGAAAGAAGCAAAAGAAGCAGAATATCAACGTGATGCACAAATCGCTGAAGCTGAAAAACATAAAGAATTAAAAGTACAATCTTATAAGAGAGATCAAGAACAAGCTCGCGCAGATGCAGATCTTTCCTATGAATTACAACAAGCGAAAGCACAACAAGGTGTTACAGAAGAGCAAATGCGAGTTAAAATCATTGAGCGTGAAAAGCAAATTGAGTTAGAAGAAAAAGAGATTGCGCGTCGTGAAAAGCAATACGATGCAGAAGTAAAGAAAAAGGCAGATGCAGATCGCTATGCTGTTGAACAATCAGCTGAAGCGGAAAAAGTAAAACAAATGAAAAAAGCAGATGCGGATCAATATAAAATTGAAGCAGAAGCAAGAGCACGTGCAGAAGAAGTTCGTGTAGAAGGTTTAGCAAAAGCAGAAATTGAAAAAGCACAAGGTCAGGCAAAGGCAGAAGTACAAAAGGCACAAGGTACAGCGGAAGCAGATGTTATTAGGTTAAAAGGTTTAGCAGAAGCAGAAGCGAAACAAAAAATTGCAGAAGCATTTGAATTATATGGGCAAGCCGCGATTATGGATATGGTTCTTAAAATGCTTCCAAGCTATGCGAAAGAAATTGCAAGCCCACTTAGCAATATTGATAAAATTACAGTTGTCGATACAGGCGGCGGTGGAAAGAATAGCGGCGCCGGAAAAGTTGCAGGTTATGCGACTGATTTAATGGCAACGATGCAAGAAACGCTAAAAGCTTCTTCTGGTATTGATTTAAAAGAATTACTAGAAGGATTTGCTGGAAAAGGTGCAGTACAGCAACTATCAAACGATAAACCTGTCGTATCTGTAGTAGAAGATGAGAAAAAAGAAGTAGAGAAAGATAAGGAATAGTAAGGTGAAAAGCCCCTCTAGTAAATAGATACTAGAGGGGCTTTTGTGTGTTTATAGGACTCTCTGCTAACACTARGGCAGAGTAGTGAATAATGATATAAAAGTAAA
>NZ_JBFUIN010000040.1:0-22018 GCF_056401855.1 Bacillus sp. P4_D3 | reverse complement strand
ATATTAGGTGCATTCATGTCACTTGGTTTAACAAGGGAAAAATGTGGTGATATTTTGCTTCAAGAAGATCGTGCCCAAATTGCAGTTGCGAAAGAAGTTGTATCCTATATTGAAATGAACTTACAATCAATAGGGAAAATGAAGGTCACACTCTCTCCTATACAAGTAGAGAAAGTTTTGCGTGTAGGTGAAAAGTGGGGAGAAAAATCTGGAACAGTTTCGTCACTTCGTCTAGATGTTTTATTAGCTGAAATGCTGCATATATCTAGGCAGAAAGTACAGCCTCTTATAAAAGGTGGCCTAGTAAAAGTCAATTGGAAAACAGTAGAGCAAACTTCGTATGAATGTTTTCCGGGTGATGTTTTCTCGGTTAGAGGGTATGGACGAAGTAAATTATTTTCTGTAGAAGGTAAAACGAAGCGCGACAAATGGAGAGTTTTGTATGGTATACTAAAATGATTGGTTTTTTAGAAGGAAATTCTCTTATTTTGTCGAAGAAAAGATATAATTGAAAGAGGAAATTTAGATAACTACTTGGAGGTGGCGTTGTGCCGTTAACACCATTAGATATTCATAACAAAGAATTTGGTCGCGGATTCCGTGGCTACGATGAAGATCAAGTAAATGAATTTCTTGATCAAATCATCAAAGATTATGAATTAGTCATTCGTGAGAAAAAAGCTTTAGAAGAAAAGGTTGCACAATTAGAAGGAAAGTTAGATCATTTTTCTAATATTGAAGATACGCTTAACAAATCTATCATTGTCGCACAAGAAGCTGCTGAAGAAGTGAAACGTAATGCACAAAAAGAAGCAAAATTAATTGTACGTGAAGCAGAAAAAAATGCAGATCGTATCATTAATGAAGCATTAGTGAAATCAAGAAAAGTTGCATTTGATATTGAAGAGTTAAAGAAACAAGCGAAAGTATTCCGCACTCGTTTCCGTATGTTGTTAGAAACACAGCTTGAAATGTTAAGCAACGATGATTGGGACAAATTAATTGAGTTAGAAGACGAAGTGGACGAACTGTTGAAAAAAGAAGAAACAGTGTAAGCTTGACGTTTTTCTCATTATTACATATAATTTTAAACAGCATATTTATTAAGAAAAACGAAGATAGGGATAAGTACCTTTTTCATACCTTATATAGCGAACTGAGGATAGTGTAAGCTCAGGATAAGGAGATAATGGGAATATCACCCTGGAGTTCCGCGCTGAACAAATTTAGTAAGCGTAGGCGTATATTCGCGTTAAGAATATAAAGAGGACCTTATGCATTTGTACATGGTCTACTAGGGTGGTACCGCGGGAGACTTTCTCGTCCCTTTTTGGGATGAGAGGTCTCTTTTTTATTCCCTTTTTTAAGGTCTGTCGTTTATATATTTAAGGAGGAATTGAGCATGGAGTACAAAAATACATTACTAATGCCAAAAACAGAATTCCCGATGCGTGGGAATTTACCGAAACGTGAGCCTGCAATGCAAGAAACATGGGCTGAAATGAATATTTATGAAAAGGTACAAGAACATACAAAAGGTCGTCCTTTATTTGTACTACATGATGGACCTCCATATGCAAATGGTGACATCCATATGGGACACGCACTAAATAAAGTGTTAAAAGACTTTATTGTTCGTTTTAAATCAATGACAGGATACTGTGCACCATATGTGCCAGGTTGGGATACGCACGGTTTACCAATTGAACAAGCTTTAACGAATAAAGGTGTAAAGCGTAAAGAAATGACAGTTGCTGAGTTCCGTAAATTATGCGCAGAGTATGCATATGAGCAAGTAGAACGTCAACGTGAACAATTTAAGCGTTTAGGTGTACGTGCAGATTGGGATAATCCATATATTACTTTAGAGCCAGCTTATGAAGCACAACAAATTAAAGTGTTTGGTGACATGGCGAAAAAAGGTTATATCTATAAAGGACAGAAACCAGTTTACTGGTCTCCAACGAGTGAATCAGCTTTAGCAGAAGCTGAAATTGAATACCAAGATAAAAAATCAGCATCTATTTACGTAGCATTCCCTGTAAAAGACGGAAAGAACGTATTAGAAGGTGATGAGAAGTTCATTATTTGGACAACAACACCTTGGACGTTACCTGCTAACTTAGGTATTTCTGTTCATCCAGAACTTGAATATGCTATTGTGAACGTAAATGATGAGAAATATATTATTGCTTCTGAACTATTTGAGACAGTTGAAAAAACGTTAGAATGGGAAAATGCTGAAGTTGTGAAAACGGTAAAAGGTAGCGAACTTGAGTATACAGTTGCAAAACACCCATTCTACGATCGTGACTCATTAGTTATGCTAGGGGAGCACGTTACAACAGATGCTGGTACAGGTTGTGTTCATACAGCACCAGGACACGGGGAAGACGATTTCCTTGTTGGTAAGAAATATGGTTTAGAAGTTCTTTGTCCAGTTGATGATAAAGGTGTATTAACAAATGAAGCACCTGGATTTGAAGGTCTATTCTATGATAAAGCTAATAAACCAATTACGGAAAAATTAGAAGAAGTAGGTGCGTTACTAAAATTAACATTTATTACGCATTCATACCCACATGATTGGAGAACGAAAAAACCAATTATTTTCCGTGCAACAGCACAGTGGTTTGCATCTATTGAAGCATTCCGTAAAGAATTATTACAAGCTGTTGAAGAAACGAAATGGGTTCCAGTATGGGGTGAAACTCGTCTTCATAATATGGTTCGTGACCGTGGTGATTGGTGTATTTCTCGTCAACGTGCATGGGGTGTACCGATTCCAGTATTTTATGCGGAAAATGGAGACCCAATTATTACAGATGAAACAATTAGCAATGTAGCAGATTTATTCCGTGAACACGGTTCTAACGTATGGTTCGAGCGTGAAGCGAAAGATCTATTACCAGAAGGATTTACACATCCAGGTAGCCCAAATGGTGAATTCCGTAAAGAAACAGACATTATGGATGTATGGTTTGATTCAGGTTCTTCTCACCAAGCGGTATTAGAAGAGCGTGATGATTTACAACGTCCAGCAGATTTATATTTAGAAGGATCTGACCAATATCGTGGTTGGTTTAACTCTTCATTATCAACAGCAGTTGCTGTAACAGGTAAAGCACCGTATAAAGGTGTTCTAAGCCACGGTTTCGTACTAGATGGTGACGGACGTAAAATGAGTAAGTCGATTGGAAACATCGTCGTACCGAAGAAAATTATGGATCAATTAGGCGGAGATATTTTACGCTTATGGGTATCTTCTGTTGACTATCAATCTGATGTACGTATTTCAGATGATATTTTAAAACAAGTAGCAGAAGTATATCGTAAAATCCGTAATACATTCCGTTTCTTATTAGGAAACTTAGATGACTTTAATCCAAGTGAAAATACAGTGGCGGCAGCTGAGCTTCGTGAAGTTGACCGTTATATGTTAGTAAAATTAAATGAATTAATTACAAAAGTGAAAGAAGCGTATGAAGCATATGACTTTGCAGCAGTATATCACGCAATTCATAACTTCTGTACAATTGATTTAAGCTCATTCTATTTAGACTTTGCGAAAGACATTTTATACATTGAAGGTGCAAATCACCAAGATCGCCGCGCGATTCAAACAGTATTATATGATGTTCTTGTTGCATTAACAAAACTTGTAACACCAATCTTACCTCATACAGCTGATGAAGTATGGCCTTATGTTCCTGGTGCAGAAGAAGAAAGTGTACAGTTAACTAATATGCCAGAAGTTGTAGAAGTAGATGGTGCTGAAGCGTTAAAAACAAAATGGGATGCATTTATGACGTTACGTGATGACGTATTAAAAGCTTTAGAAGTCGCTCGTAATGAAAAAGTAATTGGTAAGTCATTAAATGCAAGTATTACACTATATCCGACTGCAGAAATGAAAGCTATGTTAGAGTCTATTAGTGAAGACTTAAAGCAACTATTTATTGTTTCTGAGTATAAACTTGGTGGTATGATAGAAGAAGCTCCGGCAGATGCACCTAAGTATGAGCATACAGCGGTTGTTGTAGCTCAAGCAACTGGTGATACGTGTGAACGTTGTTGGGTTGTTTCAGAAACAATTGGCAAAGATGCGGAACATGAAACATTGTGTGAGCGCTGTGCAACAGTTGTTAAAGAAAACTACGTAAAATAATGAAAAAACTGACTGCTCATAAGAGTAGTCAGTTTTTTGTTGATGATATATCGAAATAACTTTCACTCTCTTTCCTATGAAGGAAAAATGTGTGTGAGGTAAGCATAGAAATTTCGGACACACTAATTGTACATTGCAGCTGGGAGGAATGTACACGTGAATGAAATTTATATGGAAATAAAAGAAGAATTGCAATTGATGAGAAAAGAGTTGCAAGATAGACTGGCGAAAGAAGTAATGCACACATACTATATGGAATTTGGACAAGAACTTGGATACGGAATAAAGGAAGAGACAAAGAAAAAATTGCTATTACATGATATAAAAGAGGATTTAAAAGATGTAGAACGTGCATTGTTTAAAATGGAAATAGATATGTACGGTATTTGTGAAGAAACTGGAAGAGCGATTTCTACAAAACAAATGAAAACAATGCCGACTGCTCGTACTATTCATGAATTTTTCTATGAAAAGGTAAATGTATGAATACGCACAACGATATTATGTTACCTTTTTTTAATTTATTTTATTCTTCTATAAAGGTTCATTGTGAAAAGGCAGCAGCTATGCTAAAATTTTGAGGTACACTGTCTTTATGGGGGAAATGAAAATGATATATTATGTAATAGCGTTATTTGTCATTGCCATCGATCAAATATCGAAATGGCTAATTGTAAAGAACATGGAATTGGGTACGAGCATTCCGATTATCGATAATGTATTATACATAACATCACATCGAAATAGAGGAGCTGCCTGGGGTATTTTAGAAAATAAAATGTGGTTTTTCTACATTATTACAGTCATTTTCGTAGCATTTATCGTATTTTATATGAAAAAATATGCGAAAACGGACAAGCTTCTAGGTATTTCATTAGGTCTAATTTTAGGCGGAGCAATTGGCAATTTTATTGATCGTGTATTTAGACAAGAAGTAGTGGATTTCATTCACGTGTATATTTTCTCGTACAACTATCCAGTATTCAATATAGCTGACTCAGCATTATGTATTGGAGTTGTATTAATTATTATTCAAACAKTATTAGAAGGAAAGAAAACGAAGGAGTAATTGAATGAGTGAAGTAGTACAAGTAACAGTTGCAGAAGAACAAAAAAGCGAGCGAATTGATAAATTCGTTGCAGAAATAAACAGTGAATGGTCACGTTCACAAGTGCAGCAATGGATTAAAGATGCTGTTGTGACAGTAAATGGGAAATCAGTTAAAGGGAATTATAAAGTAAAAGGAAATGATGAAATTACAGTAACAATTCCCGAGCCAGAAGAGTTAGATATTCAACCGGAAGATATGAATTTAGAAGTTTATTATGAAGATGCCGATGTACTAGTTGTAAATAAGCCGCGTGGCATGGTAGTACATCCAGCACCAGGGCATACGAAAGGCACGCTTGTAAACGGACTTATGCATCATTGTACAGACCTATCAGGTATTAACGGTGTAATGCGTCCTGGTATAGTACACCGTATTGATAAGGATACATCTGGATTATTAATGGTTGCTAAAAATGATGTGGCGCACGAATCACTTGTAAATCAACTTGTAGCAAAAACGGTAACAAGACGCTACAAAGCGATTGTACATGGTGTAATTCCACATGATAAAGGAACAATTGATGCTCCAATTGGTCGTGATAAAAAAGAACGTCAAAGTATGACCGTTGATGAAAATGGTAAGAATGCTGTTACACATTTCCAAGTGTTAGAGCGATTTAAGGATTTCACACTTGTAGAATGTCGCTTAGAAACGGGACGTACACACCAAATTCGTGTTCATATGAAATATATTGGTTATCCACTTGCAGGGGATCCAAAGTATGGTCCGAAGAAAACATTAGATATGAATGGACAAGCACTTCATGCAGGGATTTTAGGTTTCGATCACCCTCGTACTGGTGAATATATTGAGTTTGAGGCACCGATTCCAGAAGTGTTTGAAGAAGCGCTAAATATTTTACGGAAATAGTATTGACAAATCATAAGAAAACTGAGATACTGACAACAGTTAAATAATGATCCTTTAACACAGCCCCGTGAGGTTGAGAAGGTAACGGTTTGAAATACTTAGGGTATGTTGTACCCTTTTTTCAAAAGTCCTCTCGCACACGCTGAGAGGACTTTTTTTATACCATTACTCTCACGCAAGAAAAAAAGCTTGGAGGTGTAGAGCATGCAAGAGAAAGCTGTAGTTTTAGATGACCAAATGATTCGCCGCGCTTTAACACGAATTAGTCATGAAATCGTGGAACGAAATAAAGGTGTCGATAATTGTGTTCTTGTCGGAATAAAAACACGTGGAATTTTTATTGCACAACGTTTGGCAGAACGAATTGGTCAAATTGAAGGAAAAGAGATGGAAGTAGGAGAGTTAGATATTACGTTATATCGTGATGATTTAACACTACAATCGAAACATAAAGAACCACTTGTAAAAGGTTCTGATATTCCTGTAGATATTACGAAGAAAAAAGTTATCCTTGTGGATGATGTGTTATATACAGGAAGAACAGTTCGAGCAGCAATGGATGCTCTTATGGATTTAGGTAGACCATCACAAATCCAATTGGCTGTTCTTGTTGATAGAGGTCATCGTGAATTACCAATTCGCGCTGATTATGTAGGAAAGAACATTCCAACATCTAGTGAAGAGCGTATCGAAGTTGATTTGCAAGAGACAGATCAACAAGATCGAGTAAGCATATACGATAAGTAAAGCCCTTTTAAATGTAGTCCTGTGAGGCTGCCAAAGGGTCTTGGCTTTCATATGTCAAATTTGGCATACGAAAGTGTAGGACTCTTTGTGCACAGGCACAAAGAGTTTTTTTATTGCAAAAATCAAAACTGAAGGAGGATGTAACAATGGAGCAAAAGCCAGTGTTAGACATTCATGAAGTACCGAAACCGGGAAAATGGTTATTATTAAGTATACAACATTTGTTCGCGATGTTTGGATCAACAGTGCTTGTTCCGTTTTTAACAGGACTGAATCCATCAGTAGCTTTAATATCAAGTGGATTAGGAACGCTAGCGTTTCTTCTAATAACGAAAGGTCAAGTACCAGCATATTTAGGATCATCATTCGCCTTTATTGCACCAATTATTACGGCAAAAACAGCAGGTGGACCTGGAGCAGCGATGCTTGGTGGAATGCTTGCGGGACTTGTGTACATCTTAATCTCACTCGGAATTAAGAAATCTGGGTCAGAATGGATTATGAAATTACTTCCGCCAATCGTAGTTGGACCAGTCGTCATGGTAATCGGTTTATCTTTAGCACATACAGCAGTGAACATGGCGATGAACGGTGCGGATGGTAAGTATAGCATTACACACTTTTCAGTAGCATTAGTAACATTAGCAATTACAATCATTTGCTCCATATTCGGGAGAGGGTTTTTCAGTATCATACCAGTGCTACTTGGAATCATCGGCGGGTATATATTCGCTTACTTCCAAGGGCTAGTAGATTTAAAGCCAGTAGCTGAGGCGAAATGGTTTGTCATACCAGATTTCACAGTACCGTTTGTAACAT
This sequence comes from Bacillus sp. P4_D3, assembly GCF_056401855.1. Classification (NCBI taxonomy): domain Bacteria; kingdom Bacillati; phylum Bacillota; class Bacilli; order Caryophanales; family Bacillaceae; genus Bacillus; species Bacillus sp. P4_D3. The sequence goes on along the minus strand of NZ_JBFUIN010000040.1, from coordinate 14,302 downwards.
ACACTCCGGAGTTTTCATGGAAAATTGTACTCTTAATGGTACCAGTTGCACTTGTAACAATTTCAGAACATATCGGACATCAAATTGTACTTGGAAATGTTATTAAAAGAGATTTAATTGAAAAACCAGGTTTACATCGTTCAATCTTCGGTGATGGGGTAGCAACATTGATCGCATCACTAATAGGAGGACCACCGAATACAACATATGGTGAAAACATCGGTGTGCTAGCAATTACGAGAGCATACAGTGTATACTTATTCATCGGTTCAGCAGTGTTCGCAATCATGTTTGGATTTATCGGGAAGATTTCAGCACTGATTCATTCGATTCCAACACCGGTTATGGGTGGTGTATCAATCTTACTCTTCGGTGTAATCGCATCAAGTGGTTTACGCATGATGGTAGACGATAAAACAGACTTAGGCGACAAACGAAACTTAATGATTGCATCAGTTATACTAGTAATCGGTATTGGCGGGGCGGTACTACACGTAGGTGAATCGTTCCAAGTAGAAGGAATGGCACTAGCAGCAATTGTCGGTGTACTATTAAATCTACTACTACCGGAGACAAAACAAACAAATAAAACAAAACAATCTAAGCAGATTGCTTCATAAAAATAACCTTTTAATTCAGTCCTGTGAGATAGAAAAGGGTGGCTACTTTAACGCACCCTAGTCTCAAAGGCTAGGGTATTTTTATGCAGTTATTGTTATATAAATTCAATGATGTTATCATAAAAAACAGAAAGATGAGGGATGACGATGAGCCATTTGTTAACGATGAGTGAATTATCGGAACAAGAAATTTCAGAAATCCTAAAAGACGCAGAAGATTTCGCGAATGGAAAAGAGAGCAAAACGACAGAGCAAACATTTGTTGCGAACTTGTTCTTTGAGAATAGTACGAGGACGAGATTTAGCTTTGAAGTTGCTGAGAAGAGATTAGGACTTGAAGTATTAGACTTTTCCGCAGATGCATCTAGCGTACAAAAAGGAGAAACTTTATACGATACGATAAGAACACTAGAATCAATCGGAACAAAAGCGGTAGTCATCCGCCATGAGCAAGATCGTTACTTCGATGAATTAAAAAATCAGGTGAATATCCCAATCTTGAACGCTGGAGATGGATGTGGAAATCATCCAACGCAATGTCTACTCGATCTTCTAACAATTAAACAAGAGTTTGGAAGATTTGAAGGTTTGAAGATTGCAATAGTTGGGGATGTTCGTCATAGCCGAGTAGCACGTTCTAATGCAGAAGCATTAACGAAACTGGGCGCGACAATTTACTTTGCAAGCCCAGAAGAGTGGAAAGATGAAGAGAACACATTTGGAACGTACAAGAGTTTAGATGAACTTGTTCCAGAAGTGGATGTGATGATGTTACTTCGTGTACAACATGAGCGTCATGACCATTATGAAACAGACATTATGAAAGAGTATCACGAGCAACATGGGTTAACAGTTGAAAGAGAAAAACGTATGAAAGAAGGAAGCATTATTATGCATCCAGCCCCTGTAAACCGTGATGTTGAAATTGCGAGTGAACTTGTCGAGTGTGAACGCTCACGCATATTTAAGCAAATGGAAAACGGGGTCTACGTAAGAATGGCTGTACTAAAACGCGCATTACCAAATGTATTAGGAGGAATGAAACATGAATTATTTGTTTAAAAACGGTCGTTATATGAATGAAGAAGGAACAATTGTAGCAACAGATCTTCTTGTACAAGACGGTAAAATTGCGAAGGTAGCAGAAAATATTACGGCAGATAATGCTGAAGTAATCGATGTAAATGGAAAGTTAATCGCACCTGGATTAGTAGATGTACACGYTCATCTTCGTGAACCAGGTGGTGAACATAAAGAAACAATTGAAACAGGAACACTTGCAGCAGCAAAAGGTGGATTTACTACAATTTGCGCAATGCCAAACACACGCCCAGTACCAGATTGTAAAGAACATATGGAAGACCTGCAAAAGCGTATTAAAGAAAAAGCACATGTAAATGTATTACCATATGGAGCAATTACAGTACGTCAAGCAGGTTCTGAAATGACTGATTTTGAAACGTTAAAAGAACTTGGAGCGTTTGCTTTCACTGATGATGGCGTAGGTGTGCAAGATGCAAGCATGATGTTAGCTGCAATGAAGCGTGCAGCGAAATTAAATATGGCAGTTGTTGCACACTGTGAAGAGAACACACTTATTAATAAAGGATGTGTACATGAAGGGAAGTTTTCTGAGAAACACGGATTAAACGGTATCCCATCAGTATGTGAATCCGTACATATTGCCCGGGACATCTTACTTGCGGAAGCTGCAAATTGTCACTATCACGTATGTCACGTAAGTACAAAAGGATCTGTACGTGTAATCCGTGACGCGAAACGTGCTGGAATTAAGGTGACAGCAGAAGTAACACCGCATCACTTAGTATTATGTGAAGATGATATCCCATCGGCTGATCCTAACTTTAAAATGAATCCACCGCTTCGAGGAAAAGAAGATCATGCAGCGTTAATTGAAGGACTATTAGATGGAACAATTGATATGATCGCAACTGACCATGCACCGCATACTGCAGAAGAGAAAGCGCAAGGGATTGAAAGAGCGCCGTTCGGAATTACTGGTTTTGAAACAGCATTCCCGCTTTTATATACGAACCTTGTGAAAAAAGAAATCATTACATTAGAGCAACTAATTCAATTCTTAACAGAAAAACCAGCTGACACATTCGGTTTAGAAGCAGGGCGCCTAACAGAAGGTAGAACAGCGGATATTACAATTATCGATTTAGAACAAGAAGAAGAAATTGATCCAACAACATTCTTATCAAAAGGAAAAAATACACCATTCGCAGGTTGGAAATGCCAAGGTTGGCCGGTTATGACAATCGTTGGTGGTAAGATCGCATGGCAAAAGGAGAGTGCATTAGTATGAAAAGACAACTTATCTTAGAAGATGGAACGGTATTAATTGGAAAAGGTTTCGGAGGAGAAATCGAAAAGTCAGGTGAGGTTGTATTTACAACTGGGATGACTGGATATCAAGAAACTTTATCTGATCCATCATACTGCGGTCAAATCGTAACATTTACGTATCCATTAATCGGAAACTACGGCATTAACCGTGATGATTTTGAATCAATTCACCCATCTGTAAATGGTTTAATCGTAAACGAAATTTGTGATCACCCATCAAATTTCCGTAATGAAATTTCGTTAAATGATTACTTGAAAGAAAGAAATATCCCAGGATTAGCAGGAATTGATACGAGAAAATTAACAAGAAAAATTCGTGAATATGGAACTTTACGCGGACGTCTTTGCAATATGGATGTGGATGTAGAGGACATCGTTAGCCAATTGAAAGCAACTGTCTTTACAGATCATGTGAAACGCGTATCAACAAAAGACCCATACCCAAGTCCAGGCCGTGGTCATCGCGTTGTACTTGTAGACTTCGGAATGAAACATGGTATTTTACGAGAATTAAATAAGCGTGACTGTGATGTAATTGTTGTACCTTACAATACAACAGCAGAAGAAATTTTACGTCTTAGCCCAGATGGAATTATGTTAAGTAATGGACCTGGGGACCCAAAAGATGTACCAGAAGCAATTGAAATGTTAAAAGACATTATTGGTAAAGTTCCTTTATTCGGGATTTGCCTAGGACATCAATTGTTCGCGCTAGCATCTGGTGCGAATACAAGTAAGTTAAAATTCGGTCACCGTGGTTTAAATCATCCAGTAAAAAATCTTGCAACTGGAAAAGTAGCAATTACATCTCAAAACCATGGTTACGCAGTAGAAGAGGAATCAGTTGGAAATACAGAACTTGAAATTACACATGTTGCTTTAAATGATGGAACAGTAGAAGGTCTTCGTCATACGAAATTCCCAGCATTTACAGTGCAATACCATCCAGAAGCTTCTGCAGGACCAKAAGATGCAAATGATTTATTCGAAGATTTCTTAGCAATGATTGAAAACTTCAAGAAAGAAGGGGAAGAGTTATGCCAAAACGCCTAGACATTAACACAATTTTAGTAATCGGATCAGGACCAATTGTAATTGGGCAAGCAGCAGAGTTTGATTACTCTGGTACACAAGCTTGTCAATCTCTTAGAGAAGAAGGTTACAAAGTAATCCTTGTTAACTCTAACCCAGCAACAATTATGACAGATACTGCAACAGCAGATAAAGTATATATAGAACCATTAACACTAGAATTCGTAAGCCGTATTATTCGTAAAGAACGTCCAGATGCACTCCTACCAACATTAGGTGGTCAAACAGGCCTGAATATGGCTGTTGAACTTGCGAAATCAGGCATACTTGAAGAGTGCGGAGTTGAAATTTTAGGAACAAAATTATCAGCAATCGAGCAAGCCGAGGATCGTGACTTATTCCGTACATTAATGCAGGAATTAAATGAACCAATTCCATCTAGTACTATTATTCATACGCTGGAAGAAGCACATGAATTTGTAAAAGAAATTGGTTATCCAGTTATTGTTCGCCCAGCATTTACAATGGGGGGAACAGGTGGCGGAATCTGTAATAATGAAGAGGAACTAATTGAAATCGTATCAGGTGGATTAAAACATAGTCCAGTAACACAATGTTTATTAGAAAAGAGTATTGCTGGTTGTAAGGAAATTGAATATGAAGTAATGCGTGATTCGAATGATAACGCGATTGTAGTATGTAACATGGAAAATATCGATCCGGTTGGGGTTCACACAGGTGATTCTATCGTTGTAGCACCGAGCCAAACATTAAGTGACCGTGAGTATCAAATGTTACGAAACACTTCATTACGAATTATTCGCGCATTAGGAATTGAAGGTGGATGTAACGTTCAGCTTGCACTTGATCCACATAGCTTCCAATACTATGTAATCGAAGTAAACCCGCGTGTGAGTCGTTCGTCTGCACTAGCATCTAAAGCAACTGGATATCCAATTGCGAAGCTAGCGGCGAAAATTGCAGTCGGTTTAACATTAGATGAAATTGTAAACCCAGTAACACAAAAAACATACGCTTGCTTCGAGCCAGCATTAGACTATGTTGTTTCAAAAATTCCACGTTGGCCATTTGATAAGTTTGAATCAGCAAACAGAACACTTGGTACACAAATGAAGGCAACTGGTGAAGTTATGTCAATCGGACGTAACTTAGAACAATCATTATTAAAAGCGATCCGTTCTTTAGAGCTTGGCGTTTATCACCTAGAGTTAGACCACTTAAAAGAGCTTGATAAAGAAACGATGAAAAAGCGTATTATAAAAGCTGATGACGAGCGTCTGTTCGTTGTAGCAGAAGCGATCCGTCAAGGTGTAACGAAAGAAGAAATCAACGAATGGTGTGAAATGGACTTCTTCTTCTTACAAAAAGTTGAAAATATCGTAAACATGGAACGCGAAGTAAAAGCGAATGTAGGAAATATGGAAGTGTTACAATCTGCGAAAGAAATGGGCTTCAGTGACCATTACATCGCCAATGCTTGGAACAAAACAGAGCGTGAAATTTACGATATGCGTAAAGAAAGCAATATGACTCCTGTTTATAAGATGGTAGATACTTGTGCGGCAGAGTTTGAATCTGCAACACCATACTACTACAGCACATATGGTGACGAGAATGAATCGATTGTAACAGATCGTAAGAGTGTAGTTGTACTAGGATCTGGTCCAATCCGTATTGGTCAGGGTGTTGAGTTTGATTATGCAACAGTTCACTCTGTATGGGCAATAAAAGAAGCTGGATATGAGGCAATCATTGTTAATAACAACCCTGAAACAGTTTCAACAGACTTCAGTATTTCTGACAAATTATACTTTGAACCATTAACAATCGAAGATGTAATGCACATTATCGATTTAGAAAAGCCAGAAGGTGTTATCGTTCAATTCGGTGGACAAACGGCAATTAACTTAGCAGCTAAATTAGAAGCACACGGTGTGAAAATCTTAGGAACATCACTTGAAGATTTAGACCGTGCAGAAGATCGTGATAAGTTTGAAGCAGCTTTAACAAAGCTTGGTATCCCGCAGCCAGTTGGTAAAACAGCAACGACTGTAGAGCAAGCAGTAGCGATCGCTGACAAAATTGGTTACCCAGTATTAGTAAGACCATCTTACGTACTAGGTGGACGTGCGATGGAAATCGTATATCGTCAAGAAGAATTACTGCACTACATGAAAAATGCGGTTAAAGTTCACGCAGATCACCCAGTATTAATCGACCGTTATATGGTTGGTAAAGAAATTGAAGTAGATGCAATTTCAGACGGTGAGAATGTATTCATTCCAGGTATTATGGAACATATCGAACGCGCTGGAGTTCACTCTGGGGATTCAATTGGAGTATATCCACCACAGAGCTTATCTGAAAAACTAAAAGAACAAATTATTGAACATACAATTGCGCTTGGAAAAGGTTTAAACATTGTTGGATTACTAAACATTCAGTTTGTAGTATTCAAAGATGAAGTGTATGTAATTGAAGTAAATCCACGTGCGAGCCGTACAGTACCATTCTTAAGTAAAATTACAGGCGTACCGATGGCAAATATCGCAACGAAAGTTATTTTAGGTCAAAACCTTGTAGAACAAGGATATGGAACTGGCTATCACCCAGAAGAGAAGGAAGTGTATGTAAAAGCACCGGTATTCTCATTTGCGAAACTACGCTCAGTTGATACAACATTAGGGCCTGAAATGAAATCAACAGGGGAAGTAATGGGTAAAGATTTAACGCTTGAAAAAGCATTATATAAAGGACTTGTTGCTTCAGGAATTAACATTCCAACGCACGGATCAGTAATTATCACTGTAGCGGATAAAGATAAAGAAGAAGCGCTGGAAATTGCAAAACGCTTCCATGAAATCGGCTATAACTTATTAGCAACAGCAGGAACAGCACAATCCCTAACAGAACAAAACATTCCGGTGCAAGTTGTAAACAAAATTGATTCTGAAGACTACAACTTACTTGATATTATCCGTCAAGGGAAAGCGCAGTTTGTAATCAATACATTAACAAAAGGAAAACAACCAGCGCGTGATGGTTTCCGCATTCGCCGTGAATCAGTAGAAAATGGTGTGGCTTGCTTAACATCACTTGATACAACGAGAGCAATCTTGAGAGTATTAGAATCTATGACATTCTCAGCTCATTCAATGAAAGAAATTACGCAAACGAAGCGTCACGAGGTGGTACATGCATGATGCAAAAGCAAAATATGATCGTCGTTAACCAAAAAGAAATCGCAAAAAACATTTACGAATTAGTGCTTCAAGGGGATCTAGTGCAGCAAATGAAGGATCCAGGGCAGTTTGTACACATTAAGGTAGCAGAGGGCATTACGCCCCTTCTGCGCCGCCCAATTAGTATTTGTAATGTTGATCAAGACAAGAACGAATTTACAATGCTATATCGTGCGGAAGGACAAGGAACAAAAACATTAGCGAAAAGAAAACAAGGTGAACTTGTAGATGTGTTAGGACCACTTGGTCATGGATTTCCTGTAGAAGAAGCGCAATCTGGACAAACGGCTCTATTAGTTGGTGGGGGGATTGGTGTACCACCACTATATGAATTGTCACAGCGTCTTGTAGCAAAAGGAGTACGCGTTATTCACATCTTAGGTTTCCAAACGAAAGATGTTGTCTTCTATGAAGAGAAATTCGCAGAGCTTGGTGATACGTATGTTGCAACAGTTGATGGTACACATGGTACAAAAGGGTTTGTAACAGATGTAATTGATAGCTATGGAATTGACTTTGACATTCTCTACTCATGTGGACCTTTAGCGATGCTTCGTGCATTAGAAGGACGCTATAAGGAGAGAAAAGCCTACATTTCATTAGAAGAACGTATGGGCTGTGGCATCGGAGCATGTTTCGCGTGTGTATGCCATTTACAAGCAGATCCGAGTGGACATTCTTACAAGAAGGTGTGTAGCGACGGACCAGTATTTCCAATCGGGGAGGTTGTACTATGAACAGATTGCAAGTTGAATTACCAGGGTTATCATTAAAAAATCCAATCATCCCAGCATCTGGTTGCTTCGGATTTGGTCGTGAGTATGCACAGTTCTATGATTTAAGTGTACTTGGATCAATTATGATTAAAGCGACAACAGAACAACCTCGTTATGGAAACCCAACGCCTCGTGTTGCTGAAACACCAGGCGGAATGCTAAATGCAATCGGGCTTCAAAATCCTGGATTAGAAAAGGTAATGAATTCTGAATTACCTTTTMTCGAGCAATTTGATCTTCCGATTATTGCAAACGTTGCGGGTTCACAAGCTGAGGATTACGTAGCGGTTGCGAAGGCAATTTCAAAGGCACCTAATGTTCATGCGCTAGAATTAAATATTTCTTGTCCAAACGTAAAAACGGGTGGTATCGCTTTTGGTACAAATCCTGAAATTGCTGCTGATTTAACGAAGCGAGTAAAAGAGGTTTCTGAAGTACCGGTATATGTGAAATTGTCACCGAACGTGGCAAACATTGTGGAAATTGCAAAAGCAATTGAAAATGCGGGTGCGGACGGTTTAACGATGATTAATACATTGCTTGGTATGCGTCTAGATTTAAAAACTGCAAAACCAATTTTAGCAAACCGTACGGGCGGACTATCAGGGCCTGCGATTAAGCCAGTAGCAATTCGTATGGTACATGAAGTAAGTCAAGCGGTTAACATTCCGATTATCGGAATGGGTGGTATTGAAACAGCGGAAGATGTAATTGAATTCTTCTATGCTGGCGCAAGCGCGGTTGCAGTTGGAACGGCGAACTTTATCGATCCGTTCGTATGTCCGACAATTATTGAAGAATTACCAGCATTACTAGATGAATTAGGATTTGATCACATTTCGGAATGTCGAGGAAGGAGCTGGAAGTAAGTATGTCACAGTCGCTAATTGTTGCACTAGATTTTCCAGGGAAACAAGAGGTAGAACAATTCTTACATCACTTTGAAGGGGAAGAGTTATTTGTCAAAGTGGGTATGGAGTTATTTTACAAAGAGGGTCCTGCAATTATTACGTACTTAAAAGAAAAAGGGCATAAGATTTTTCTAGATTTAAAACTTCATGATATTCCGAATACGGTAAAAAGCGCTATGCGTAGCCTAGCTAGTCTAGATGTAGATATGGTAAATGTTCATGCTGCTGGGGGAAGTAGTATGATGAAAGCTGCGATTGAGGGATTAGAGGAAGGTAAGCAAGAAGGAAAAGAGAGACCGATTTGTATTGCAGTTACACAACTAACAAGCACTTCGGAAGCTATGATGAAAAAAGAGATTGGTATTGAGAAAACGTTAGAAGAAGCGGTTGCTCATTATGCAAAATTAACGAAAGAAAGTGGACTTGATGGCGTTGTTTGTTCAACACTTGAAGTAACAAAATTACGTGAAGTATGCGGAAATGAATTTGTAACAGTAACACCGGGGATTCGTCTTGCAAGTGATGATGTGAATGACCAAGTGCGCGTAGCAACACCGAAACGTGCGAGGGAACTTGGTTCAAGCTACATCGTAGTTGGACGTAGTATTACAAAAGCAGAAAATCCGCTTGAAGCGTATAAAACAGTAAAACAACAGTGGGAAGGTGTAACAGTATGAAAAAAGAAATCGCATCGCATTTATTAGAAATTGGAGCAGTATTTTTACAACCGAATGATCCATTCACTTGGTCTTCTGGTATGAAATCACCAATTTATTGTGATAATCGTTTAACTTTATCTTATCCAAAAGTACGCCAAGCGATCGCAGCTGGATTAGAAGAATTAATTAAAGAGCACTTCCCAACTGTAGAAGTTATTGCAGGAACAGCAACTGCTGGTATTGCGCACGCTGCATGGGTAAGCGATCGTATGGATTTACCAATGTGCTACGTACGTAGTAAGGCAAAAGGTCACGGTAAAGGGAACCAAATCGAAGGAAAAGCTGAAAAAGGTCAAAAAGTAGTAGTAGTAGAAGACTTAATTTCAACTGGCGGTAGTGCAATTACATGTGTAGAAGCACTTCGCGAAGCTGGCTGTGAAGTATTAGGAATCGTATCAATCTTCACGTACGAGCTTGAGTCAGGAAAAGAGAAACTAGAAGCAGCAAACGTAGCATCATATTCTTTAAGTGATTACAGTGCATTAACTGAAGTTGCAGCAGAAAAAGGTATGATCGGACAAGCTGAAACGAAAAAATTACAAGAGTGGCGTAAAAATCCAGCTGACGAAGCTTGGGTTACAGCGTAACACGAAAAAAGACGACTGTGTGGGGAAACGCAGTCGTCTTTTTTTATAAAAAAATAGTAATGGTCATCATTAGTTACTACTTTGATAATATTCATACCCTCTTACAAACAATAGAGTCATATAAGAAACGATAAATGAGAAGATGCTGTACATACCGACCCAAAAGAAAAACTCTGGAGTAAAGGCGATAACACCTATTATTAAAAAACTAGCAAACGTTACAATCGGCATTACGTAATACGTTTTCGTTCTACGTGTTCCAATAACAGAAACGATAAAGATAAGTAATGGACAAAGAAATAAGACGAAAATCAATTCATTCATAGTTATGTCCCCTTTTCTAATTGCAGTAATCTGTTCTTCGTAAACGTTTTGAAATAAATACTCTCTTAATATAATTTCGCTAACATATACATAATCCCTTTTGAAGGTCAGGATGTTTCAATACTTAACCTGAAAAAACGTAAGCAAGTATTGTCTTGCTTACGTTACAGAATAAACATCGCAACGATCGTGGTGACAATTAAGCCAATCACAACCGGTAAAAAGTTTCGGCGTGCGAGTTCAAACGGATCTACTTTACAAATGGCAGCGGCAGGAATAAGCGCCCAAGGAATTAAGGTCCCGCCCCCGGTCCATATGGCAGCGATTTGTCCGAGTGCTGTTAGGGTAGCTGTTCCATGGCCAAGTGCTGTTCCGAAAAGATTGGCAATTGAACCAGCGAGTGATATACCTGAAAAACCAGATCCATCTAATCCTGTTATAACACCAACGATAGTTAATGTCCCAGCCGATACATATTGATTTAAAGGAACTGTTTGAGACAAAGCGATTCCTAAGTCGTTAATGATTCCGTGTGAACCTTTCGGTAAATAGCCTCCAATAATTTTCACAAAGCCGCTATCTCCTAAATAAAAAAGTGCAGCAATCGGAATAACTGGACCAAAAATTTTAAATCCAAATTGGAGCCCTTTTATAAAATAATCGGTCGTTTTATTTAGGCCATTTCCTTTGTAGGCGATGAGAGAAATGATGATAATCATAATAACTGTCGTTCCGCCGATTAGCGCTGTAGCATCGCTTCCTTGTAGTTTAAACTGCATCATACAAAGGATATCAATGATATATACGATAGGGATACATATAGCGAGCCATTTCTTTATGCGAGGAGATAATAAAATAGTAGTTTTAGATGGTTCAGTTGATGAAGAAGAGTCTTGCAACGATAATCCTGTATGAAATTCTTTTCGTAAGAAGAAAAATGCGACAGAAGTTGTCACAATGCCCATAACGATAACGAGGGGAACACTGGCAGAAACAACGCTAGAAACAGGAAGTCCGGCGGCGTCTGCGGTTAATTTCGGAGCACCTTGAATAACGAAGTCGCCGGATAAAKCGATACCGTGTCCGAATAAGTTCATAGCAATCGCAACTCCAATCGGTGGAAGGCCGACGCGTACAGCGACTGGTAATAAAATGGCCCCCATTAACGCGACAGCTGGAGAAGGCCAAAAGAAGAAGGAAATTGTCATCATTAATAGACCGATAATCCAGTAGGCGAGTGTAGGTGTACGAATCATCTTTGTAAATGGTGAAATCATCGTATCATTTATGCCAGTATGAACGAGTAGATTGCTCATCGATACGATAATGGAGATGATTAATATAGTTGGTAATAGTTCGGTAATGGCGTAAATGAAGCTTTGGAAAATACCGCTAATGGCAAGAGGAATAGAACTTGTTGCGGTTTATGCTAACAAAAAGATAAAAACGATACAAATGATCGTCGTATCTTTCCGGAGAATAAAAAAGGTAATGATGGTCAGTAAACAAAGAACATAGAGAGCGTGTAAAAGCGTTAATTCAACTCCCATAACATCCACATCCTTTAGGCGTTCGTGTAGTTTATTGTATGAAAGCAGAGAAAGTATGTGAGTATAGGAAAAAGAAAAAAAGTGAAATTTCATGTACTGTAATGGTAAGAAAGAAAAATGGATGATACAATACAATTAATCCTAAAAATGGAATTCGAGGAGGGGTAGAATGGGGGATAGTACGGATGAGAGAAAAAATAGGGTATTATGGTGTACTTGCTTGTTTAATATTATCTATCATTTCAGGACAATTTCTTAAAAGTGAATGGATAGGCGTTATATTATGTATAGGCGTACTGTTTTTTGCTCCTTTGTACCGCTGGAGTGAATGGAAAGCATATAGTCGAAAAAAGAAAATTGTTCTTAGTATCGAGTTTGTATTTGTAATTAGCACGATTCCGTTTTTGTTATTGAAAGGAAATGAGATAATAGATGGAATTGTAATTTTTCAAGGGTGGTTATTTATCGCGAAATTGTTATATTTAATATGCATTCTAATAGCGCTAGCGGTGGTCGCTAAAAAAGTAAACGAAAAGCTATTCGCTAATGAATAAAAGAAAATGCCACTGAATAAGGTGGCATTTTCTTATTTTACTGAATGTGCTTTTTGCATCTTTTTAATTAAACGAATTTGTCCGCGATGATTGATTTCATCTTCAAATACGTGAAACCATTTAAAGTAGTTATTTGCTGGTTTGTCATGCCAAAAATCTGTCGTTTTAAATAGCCATTCATCAGGTAACGATTGAAATGTTTCAATCGTTTTAGAGCGCACTTCTTGTAACGTATTTATGTAAAATTCTATTGAGTTGCCTTTTATTTTCTCGCGTCCAAGATTTCCTAACTCAACAGCAGGTAACCAGTGTTCTAATTCAGCATCTGTTGGTTCACGATCTTCAAAGGTATGAATTTGGTAGTAAAATTCAATAGCAGCCATATGGTACAAAAGCATACCAATTGAGTTTGCTTCATCATCATACAAATAATCAAGTTCTTCAATTGTTAAGCCTTCGGCAGCCTGCATTGTTGTATAGCGAGCGTAATTCATCATGGAAACAAGTTTTGAAAATTCAAGCTGTAAACCATCTATCTTATCGATTACAAAGTTCAATTAAAATTCCCCCTCTTTAAACAATTACTCCAGAGAAGGAATTCTATGTGTAAAGAAAAAACTCCTGTTTAAAAGTTCATGATTTTTAACAGGGAATGACAATTAGTTCCCGATTTGCCTTTGTAATAACCTCATAGCCTTCTTTTGTAATGACGATATCGTCTTCAATTCTACAACCGCCCCAGTTCGGTATGTAAATACCCGGCTCAACTGTAACAACCATACCTTCTTGTAAAGTTGCCTTACTTTCTTGGGATAGGCGAAGCGGTTCATGTATTTCTAACCCGAGACCGTGCCCGGTAGAGTGGCCAAAGTATTGACCGTATCCATGTTCTGTAATGTAATCTCTCGTTATATCATCGATACTTTTCGCAGTTTCTCCAGGTTTAATTGCTTCAGTTCCACGCTTCAATGCTTCTAATACAACATTATATATTTTTTTGAATTCTTCTGATGGTTCGCCGATTGCTACAGTACGTGTTATATCGGAACAATAGCCGTTGTAAAGTGCACCGAAATCTAATGTAATCATATCGCCTCGTTCAATGATTTTATTTGATGCAACGCCATGAGGAAGAGAAGAACGAACACCAGAAGCTACAATGATTTGAAACGATGAGGACGTAGCTCCTTTTTTTCGCATGAAAAATTCTAATTCATCTCGGACTTCAGTTTCGCTTATTCCCGGTTTTAGAAAGCTAAGAATGTGTTGGAAAGCTTCGTCAGCAATAGTAGCGGCAATTTTCATTGTTTCTATTTCGGGTGTGTCTTTAATAATACGAATATCTTCGATGATTTCACACACCTGAACCATTTCTGCCTTCATATATTTTTGTAAGTTCTTATATTGTTGCAATGTCATGTTATTTTCTTCAATTCCAAGTTTTTGAATGTTTAATTTGGATACTTGATTTGCAACTTCTTTTTCTAAATTTCCTTTATGCATAATGATTTCTGCGTCTTTTATTTGTGATTTCGCTTGATCTACATAGCGGAAATCAGTTATAAAAACAGCGTTATCCGCAGAGATTAAGAC
>NZ_JBFUIN010000039.1:0-22373 GCF_056401855.1 Bacillus sp. P4_D3 | reverse complement strand
CTGCAATCTCTTCATATGTAAGAACGCCACGTTTTTTTCCAAGCTCAGTGAGTTGTTCTTTCACTTGCTCAAGGGTCATTTCAGTTTCAATTTGTTTAGAACGAGCTGGTTTATCAGCCATCTGTTCCCCTCCTTACGCGAGATACAAACATTCATTATACTAAAATTTTATCGAAAAAGCTATTTTCTTGCTTTTTGACTTTGTAAATATGCCACATAATATTTAGCAGCCTCTACAGGATCTGTTTTTTCCATTTGTTTTACTTTAAAGATAATTTCCATCTTTTCAAGTTTCTCTTTATGGCGTCTTAACGCCTCCAAATGACCTTGTAACGCTTCTTCTGTGTACTCTGGATTAATAAATTCATCCGTCGAAATATCAGTGATAATATTTTTCAACTTTTCATCAGAGAGCCAACTTAAAAATGTTCCGACTGAAGGTTCATTTCCCTTTTCATAATATGCGTATAGTTCATATAAAATCCCTTTATGTTCTTCTGTATAAAAATCTTCTATATGAGGTTCCATACGTACTGTCACTTCTGCACTTTGCAACATATGGTAGATAATTTCTCTTTCTGCCCTTTCAAAACCTGTTAACTTCGGCTTCGTTTGAACAATTTGAGATGGCTTAGAAACCTGCTTTATTTGTTTTTGCTGTACCTTTTGTTCTTTGCGATATTGGTGCAATTGATTCAAAAGTGTTTCCATTGAATACGAAAATTCTTGCGATAATGATTTTAAATATGATTCCGCCTGCATCGCATCCTGTAGCAATGATAACTCTTTTAAAACACTTTTTACATATTCTTCTTTGCCAGACTCATCTTGCAAATTTTTCCCTAAACGCAAATGATTTATTTTGAAACCAACAAAACTTATACTTGATTTCACAAGATTTTCAAAAGCGGTTGTCCCATATTGTTGCACATATTCATCAGGGTCAAGCTTATCTGGCAAGGATGTAACTTTCACTTGGCAACCAACTTGCAATAGTAATTGCCCTGCTTTCATCGTCGCTTCTCGCCCTGCTTTATCACCATCATAGCAAAGAACAACAGTTTCAACGTTACGTCGCAGAAGTTTCGCTTGTTCTTCAGTTAAGGCTGTTCCCATTGTCGCAACAGCTTCTTCCACACCACTTTTCACCGCAGCTAGTACATCGGCATAGCCTTCAAAAAGGACAACCTGCCCACGTTTTCTAATAAACGGCCTTGCTTGGTGGAAATTATACAACAGCTTACTTTTGTAAAAAATCGGTGTTTCAGGACTATTTAAATATTTCGGAGTGTCATCTCCTAACGCCCTTCCACTAAACGCTATCACCTTACCTTGTAAAGTATAAATCGGAAACATAACTCTTCCGCGGAAGCGGTCATAATGACTGCCATCCTTCTCACTTCTTACAAGAAGGCCAGCTTGTTCCATACTAGATAGCGACAAACCTCTTTTTTGTAAAATTTTCGTTGCTGCATCCCAAGCTTGTGATGCATAACCAATTTCAAATTTCTCAATCATCTCTTTTGTAATACCACGTTTTAATAAATATGAAAGTGCTTCATTTCCTTCTTCTGTATTTACTAATAAATGATGATAATACTTTTTCAAAAGTTCATGAGCCTGTTGCATGATGACAGTGTCATCAGATATGTCTTCTTGTTGTTGTTGTCCTTGCCCTGATGTATATTCTGCAACTGCAATTCCATTTCTTTCGCCAAGCTTTTGAACAGCCTCGGTGAAAGCAAGTCCTTCCATTTTCATAAGAAAAGAAAATACATTTCCACCTTCTCCACATCCGAAGCAATGAAAAATTTGCTTATCAGATGAAACAGAGAACGAAGGAGAATTCTCACCATGAAATGGACAAAGACCGAAATAGTTACGTCCCTGCTTTCTAAGTTGAACATACTCACCAATCACTTCTACAATATCAGATGATGTCCGAATCTGTTCAACAACTTCTTCGGGAATTCTGTTCCCCATAAATCCATCTCCGTGTCGTATTTTGTATTCGATATAAATTAAAAGATTCCTTTATAATTCGACAATATTTTTCTGAATTTGTTAGAAAGTACTGTCGATCACATTGTGTAAACGATTTTGGACCTTTCGTATAAGTCCCCAGTCTGCGTAAATTCGCAGATACATACTACTATATAAAATTGTATCCATTTGCTCATCTGTTACAAATGTATCTCTTGGAGACAATACATATACTCCTTTTTCACAAGAAGACTAGCAAGCACTATAACCTGTATGATCATGAGATCTGTAGCTTTTGCATGTTGATAAATATAACAATCCACTTCATCTTGCTCAGAATCTACATAGACCCAATTGCCTTGCTGTTTTCTTGAACGATGAGCATAGGATGCGACAAACAAAATTTCGACATAAAATTTTGTTCCAACTTGCACAATTACATTCTTCACGGGATACGCATCTGCATCAAATAATATCTTACTGATGTTTTGCATATTTCTGTATTCTACATCCCTTCTGTGAATCCTTCCATAATGTGCGTTTTCTTGTCTAGATTTTGTCGATTTAACGTAAATACATGTCTTTTTCGAAAATCCTATCCCTAGTTTATTCTGAAAAATTAAAGTCTAAACGTAAAATATAGGTTTTTATCACAATTTTTTATTATAATATATTTTCTTCAACTACGCTACATATCCCTTTAATTTTCATCTTACATTTAAAGATAACGAAATCGTTCCTTTAGCATAATAAAAAAAACAGAAGAATATAAGTATAACCATTCCGCTATATTCTATTACTAAGCCGAAAGTTCATGCTCTACTTCGCATCTTCCTCTACCGCCTTCTCACGAGCGAAAAAAGCACATTCACCTTTGGTAAATGTGCTAAAACATTTTTTGGTTTTGCACTGCATTCACAATAATATTTGCTGTTTCTTCAATCGCCTTATTTGATACATCAATCACTTGACAATTTATTTTATTAATTACTTCCTCAAAATGACCAAGTTCTTCTTGAATACGATTAATATTTGCATATGTTGCTCCATCACTTAATCCAAGTGATTTCAATCGTTCTTTTCGAATATGATTTAACTTATCCGGTATGATTTTCAAACCGAAACATTTCTCTTTTGCCACTTGATATAATTCCTCAGGTGGATCCACTTCCGGTACAAGTGGTACATTGGCAACTTTCAAACGTTTGTTATGCGCTAAATATTGTGAAAGTGGTGTTTTTGATGTACGTGAAATTCCAATCAACACGATATCAGCTTTTAAAATACCACGTGCATCTCTACCATCATCATACTTAACTGCAAATTCAATCGCTTCAATTTTTTTAAAGTACTCTTCATCTAATCTTCGAACGACACCTGGCTCATACCTTGGTACTTGCCCTGTAATTCCTTCAATTTGATCGATAAGAGGTCCGATAATATCGTATGCCTCTACTCCTTCTTTTGCCGCTTCTGTCAATAAATATTGACGCATATCAGGCTTTACTAACGTAAAACAAATAAGCGCTTGATTGCTCTTGGCAATCGAGATTACTTCTTTTAATGTCCCTGTATCTTCTACATACGGTACACGTCTAATATCAGGAGCGAATGGGAACTGTCCCATTGCCGCTCTAACAACCAAATCAGCCGTTTCTCCTACAGAGTCAGATACGACATATACGATTTTATTATCCATTACATTACCTCACTTTAAACAAATTACACTTATTCGTTATTTACTAAATTTACAAACGCACGTGTAATATTTGTTTTTGTAATTCGCCCAATCACTTCTAAACCTTGTTTCGTATCCTTCACAACCGGCATCGCATCAATCTGTCTTTCTATTAATTCCATCGCAATATCATATAAAGAATCCTCCCTGCGACACATCGCAATGTTTGGCATCCTTGTCATGATAATATTAACCGGAAGAGAGGTTAAATCCTGCTTTCCTAAGCTAGCTCGTAATAAATCTTTACGAGATACAACGCCAACTAATAAAGTAGATTGATCTACAACAAATAATGTACCAACGTCCTCTAGAAACATAGTACAGATTGCATCGTATACTGATACATTTTTATCAATTACAGCCGGTCTAGATTGATAATCTTGCACTTTAATTTTCTTAACAGCTTCAGATAATAGCTGTCCCCCGGTTTTACCCGTATAAAAATAACCTACACGTGGACGCGCTTCTAAATAACCAGCCATCGTTAAAATTGCTAAGTCTGGTCTTAGCGTTGCACGTGTTAAACCCAATTGCCCAGCAATTGACTCCCCTGTAATAGGACCGTGATCTTTTACAATCTGAATGATATGCTCTTGCCGTTTATTCAGCTCTATGATAATCACCACCTTTAATGCACAACGAAAAAAGTTATACTATCTCTTAAATATTATATACTAAATATGCTATTCGAAAAAGAAAGTATGTAAAAAGGACCGTATACGGCCCTTTTTATATTTGAAACTTATCAAGTTGTTCCAAGAAACGCCTTGTTTTCAAATAAATCCCACAATATTCATCATAATATGTATTCAATACTGTGCGCATTTGTTTTTTTGTACTATCCTTCACCGATACATTACCGAGCCGGTGTAGATCGAAGTGAAGAAAGAGACGTAATAATTTATGAACAGCCTCTCCCACCGGAATACGATACGGATCTTGTTCCGCATGACGCGAGCACAGAAAACCGCCTTCCCTGACAGAGAAGGCGACAAAATCTGTTTCTTGATGACAAATAGCACATGTATCAAAGTACGGGTGCATCCCTAATACCGGAAGCATTTTCGTTTGATAAATTAATGATAATGCTTCTGGGTCAACACCCTCACACATATAATGCAACGTTTGATATAACATTTCAAATAAATACGGATTATGCTTCTTATCTTCTGTTGCTTTATCAGTTAATTCGATAATAAATGATGCATAAGCAGTTAAAAATATATCCTCGCGAATTTCTTTCATAGATGAAATAATCTCGCCTTGTTGCAAAGTTCCAAGTCCAGATCCAATTTGAATAAGAAAATGACCATGTGTCATAAGTTGCGAAATAGCCGCTAACCGACTCTTCGGTTTTTTCGCCCCTCTTGCCATTGCACTTATCTTACCAAATTCCCGTGAGTATATTGTAACAATCTTATTTGTTTCTCCGTAATCTGTTGTACGGATGACAATGCCCTCAACTTTTTGAAACATGTTCGTCACCATCCAAGGTTTGAACAAAACGGGTCAAGAAATTGGAGAGTCTAGATGCGCTAACTCCTCTTCATGTTGATCCATCTCATCGTTTACGTCTTTTTCCATTTCTTTCAAAAGCAAATACGTTTCAATGCTTCCTGTTTTGGAGAAAAACTTCCAGGTAAAATCTAGCATAAGAATCCACCTTTCTCAATAAGCGTAGCCTATAAAGCAATTTCTTTTGTTGTTATTAAATTGACCCATTTTGTTCATTTTCATGTGAGAAAAATTTTTCCTAATTTATCAAGGTTCATAAAAACCAATAATCAGTGGATGAACAAAACACCCACTGATCACAACTTTACTTCATATTAATACTCGTCTTCACGGAAACCAAGGTCACGAAGCTGTGACATCTTATTACGCCAATCTTTTTGCACTTTCACCCATACTTCTAAAAATACTTTAGAACCAAGAAGTGCTTCAATGTCAAAGCGAGCTCGCTTACCGACTTCTTTTAACATCTTCCCTTGCTTACCTATAATAATTCCTTTTTGTGATGCACGTTCAACAACAATCGTTGCGKTTATATAAACCGCTCCGCCCTCACGCTTTTGAATTGCATCAATAACAACCGCTACAGAATGCGGTACTTCTTCACGTGTTAAATGTAATACTTTTTCACGAATAAGCTCTGAAATAATAAATCGCTCTGGATGATCCGTTACTTGATTATCCGGGTAATATTGCGGTCCTTCTGGTAAATACTTTTTAATTGCTCCGATTAACGCTTCAACGTTATTACCGTCCAATGCAGAAATTGGCACAATCTCCGCGAACTCATATAGTTTACGGTATTGATCAATTAACGCTAATAATTGCTCAGGATGAACTTGGTCAATTTTATTAATTACTAAAAATACCGGTTGTTTCGTTTCTTGTAATTTCTCAATAATAAATTCCTCACCACGACCATATCCTTCAGTTGCATTGACCATAAACAGAACAATATCAACTTCTTTTAATGTCGTTTGAGCCATCTTCACCATGAAATCGCCTAGTTTATGTTTAGGTTTATGTATTCCTGGTGTATCAATGAAAACTACTTGTGAATCATTTTCTGTATATACACCTTGAATTTTATTACGAGTTGTTTGTGGCTTATCGCTCATAATAGCAATTTTTTGGCCAATAATACGATTTAAAAATGTAGATTTCCCAACATTCGGTCTGCCAATAATAGAGACAAAACCTGATTTATAACCTTTTCTATTCATGTAAATCCTCCGCTAAAAATGCTCCTGGTAACAATTCTCCGACTGTTGTCTCTTGAACATCACCATGTAAGTTTGATAGGTATACTTTCGTATCCTGTTTACATAATTCTACCATAACTTGTCGACATGCTCCACAAGGAGGTACTGGACGCTTTGTATCTGCTACGACTGCAATAGCTACAAACTCGTTATCTCCTTCAGAAATCGCCTTAAATAACGCTGTTCTTTCTGCACAGTTACATAAACCATATGATGCATTTTCAACATTACATCCACGATATATTTTTCCATCCTGAGTTAGTAAAGCTGCACCTACTTGAAATTTAGAATATGGTACGTACGCTCGTTTACGCGCTTCGGTTGCTTCTTGAATTAATTGTTTGCTATTCATATTCCCGCATCCTTTCCGTTCACAGATGTGAATAGATACACTCTTTCATTAAAGGCCTTCACGGCGCTCCCAAAGCTTAATAAAAGCTTCGGAATGCAACTATACCATATACGGTAAAAAGATAATAGCACCAATTACAGCAGCTATAATTGCAAACAATAAAACTGCCCCCGCCGCAACATCCTTTGCAATTTTCGCAAACGGATGAATATCCGCGGTTGCTAAGTCTACTGTTTTTTCAATAGCCGTATTCACCATCTCTAAACCCATTACAATCCCTATCACAATAAGTAATACAATCCATTCCGTTGTTGTAATATGGAAATAAAAGCCGCAGCACATAACAATGACTGCGGCTAAAGAATGAATTTTCATATTTCGTTCATGACGAAGACAAAAGTATATACCAGCTATAGCATATCCAAAACTATCTAAAAGTTTTCCTTTTTTCATCGTCCTAATCCAAAGGCCTCTAAAATTTCTTTTTGTCTTCCAAACATTTCTTTTTCATCTTCTTCTGTCATATGATCATAACCAAGCAAATGCAAAAAGCCATGTAGTGCTAAAAACCCAAGTTCTCGATCAAAAGAATGTCCATATTCTTCCGCTTGTTCTTTTGCTCTTGGAATAGAAATAATAAGATCTCCTAACATACGCGGCATTTCCGCACCGACGATTTCCATCTCGCCTTCTCCCATTTCTTCCATTGCGAAAGAAATAACATCCGTAGGTTGATCCTTATCTCGGTAATCACGGTTTATTTCACGAATACGTTCATTATCTACAAACGTAACCGATAATTCTGCCCCTTCTTCTATATTTTCCATTTGGGCTGCTTTCTCTACCAATCCTCGAATCAAACTTATATATTCGTCTTTCACTTCTTCTGTTTCATCAATAAAATCAATTAATAAACTCATTCTTTCTCCTTATCTTCCGGCAGCTCCGGATATGTAATACGAGAATGGAAAATACCATTTAACGTTTCACATAACGTTTTACAAACAATTTGTAATTCTTTAAATGTCAAATCACATTCACTAAATTGCCCATCTTGCAAACGATCTTTAATAATACTTTGCACTAAGTTATTAATTTGATCTGGCGTTGGATGATTCATTGAACGTACCGCCGCTTCTACACTATCAGCAATACCAACAATTGCCGACTCTTTAGATGTTGCTTTTGATCCTGGGTAGCGGAACATCTCTTCCTTATATTTCTCTTTATCTTCCTTAATCGCTTTATAGTAAAAATATTTAAGTAACGTTGTACCGTGATGCTGTCCAGCAATATCAATAATTTCTTGAGGAATATGATATTCCTCTAACATCCTCACCCCATCAGTTACGTGAGCGATTATAATATCTTTACTCGTTACAGGGTCTAATCTATCATGCGGGTTTTCAATCCCCATCTGGTTTTCAATAAAAAACTGTGGTTGTACTGTTTTTCCCACATCATGATAATACGCCCCTACACGAGCCAACACTCCATTTGCTCCAACCGCTTCACAAGCAGCTTCAGAAAGATTCGCTACCATTACACTATGGTGATACGTACCCGGTGCTTCTAATAAGATTTTGCGCAAGAGCGGGTGATTCGGACTTGAAAGTTCCATTAATTTCATACTCGATACAATTCCGAGCCCACTTTCTAAATACGGTAAAATCCCCATAGCTAGAACAGAAGAGATAATCCCCGAAACTGCTGCCATTAATAATTGCGTACCAATTTCAAGAGGTGAAAAGTTCCCATTTCGTAATAGTAGCAATGCCGCCAATACGACTACATTTAATACGGAAACGAGTATACCAGCTTGCAAAATCATCGTACGACGATTTTTTTCTCTCAAGAAGATGCTAACCGATAATGAACTTAACAAAACATAAATCCCTACACTATAATTCAGTGTACTCGTTACACCTTCATTAAACATAATACTTCCGCAAACAGAAAAAATCATACTTGTTAAAAATACAAATCGGTCACCAATCATTAATTTCACAAGTATTGTCCCCATCGCGACCGGAACAACATACGCAATTCCTGCATATTCAAGCTTTTGGAATAAACTAATGATTTTCATTAAAACAATCGTGATAGACAGAATTGTGATGTATGCTAAAACATACGGCCTATCTTCTCTTTTTCGCTGTAAAAATACTTCAAACTGCTTATGCATAAAGTATAGCAACACACAAATGAGCACCGCCAAACCAACATAAGGTTGGAAGCTATTACCTTTCTCTAGCAACCCAACTAATTTCAACTGATTATACATATCACTTGAAATCGTTTCTCCTTCTCTCACAAGAACTTGCCCTTGAAGGATATAAACAGGCGGCACTAAATCTTCCTCTGCTTTTCTCTTCTCTTTTGTTAAAGTCGGATCATAAAAATAATTTGCTGAAATTGCATATTTCCCTAGTGCCTTAATAGCTTCTTTTAAACCACTATCGACATTAACATTATTCAACTCACTTACATACCGCTCTTTAGCGTCCTTCAATTCGTCCATTTTAATATGCATAGCCATTATACTATTAACGGCTGTGACTGCTGCATCTTTTGCTAATACCAATTGGCTTGAATCCGCGTTAATCAAGTTTAGTAAGTTTGAATCCGATAAATCTTTTGTTAAATCGACAGGTAGTTTCTTTTTCAACTTGTCCACTTTATCAGCATCGGTAATCTTTTTTTGCTCATCTGGTCCAACAGCTTTAATCTCTTGCACCACTTCATCTACCTTAGCAAAAACATCATTAACAATATCCACTTTATTTTGTTTAAGCTCACTTCTATATGTATACTGATCTTCAACTTTGGTAGCGGCTTCTTTTTTCTTTTTTTCCGTTGTAACTTTATCTTCAATTTTAATAGGAGAGTGGATTGTTTTTTTAGCAATAGAGTATATTTCAACATCTAATTGCTCTGGTTTTACATTATTCATAAGTGCAAAAAACAGTACTGCTCCTAATAAAACGTAAGAAATCCAACTTAGTTTTTTCGAATGTTGTAAATTACGAAACCACTTAGAAATTTCTTGAGATCTTGACATGATTTCAATACCTTCTCCTCTCCAGAAATAAAGTGAAACTATTTATAGCTTTCATTTCTTCCAGCCAACGATGCTTTTTAGGACCATATTTTTATAGACCATCACCTATAGTTTATTTCCCTCGTCTTTAATGATAGTAAAAAATATGTCCTTCGCCAACCTTATCATACAAAAAGAAATGATCCTGACAAATAGGATCATTCCATTTTATCATATGCCTCAATAATACGTTGCACTAACTGGTGTCTCACAACGTCCGTTTGTTCCAATGTAATGAACGAAAGACCTGATACACCAGATAAAATATTAGCAGCAATAGAAAGACCTGACTTTACCCCTTTTGGCAAGTCTACCTGTGAGGGATCCCCCGTAATAACCATTTTAGAACTAAAACCTAATCGTGTTAAAAACATTTTTATTTGAACACCAGTTGTATTTTGCGCCTCATCTAATATAACAAATGAATCATCAAGAGTACGCCCTCTCATATAAGCAAGAGGTGCAATTTCAATTACACCACGTTCCATCATACGTTGTGTATATTCTTGTCCAAGAATATCATGTAACGCATCATATAGTGGTCGTAAATACGGATCTACTTTTTCTTTCAAATCACCTGGTAAAAACCCTAAGCTCTCTCCAGCTTCTACAGCAGGTCTTGTTAAAATAATTTTCTTTACATACCCTTGCTTTAAAGCTCTCACAGCCATTACTACGGCTAAGTATGTTTTTCCTGTCCCAGCAGGCCCTATCCCAAATACAATATCATTCTTTTTCATTGCATGAATATATCGTCTTTGCCCCATCGTTTTCACACGAATGGATTTACCTTTTGCCGTTTTAAAAATTTCCTCTTCATATAACTCTTCGAATTGAGCAATTTTCCCTTGTTGCCCAAGCTGAATCGCATACGCAACATCTCTTTCCGAAATTGATACACCTTTACGGATAACAACAAGTAACTGTTGTAAGATTTTTTCTACGAGCACCACAGTTTCATCTGCCCCAGATACACGAACAGATTCTCCTCTAGTCACAATCGATACACTAAGTTCTCGTTCAATTACTTTTAAATGAGCATCATTTACCCCAAAAAGAGCGATTGCTTCGTTAGGGTTTTCCAATTGTTGGTTCATTTCTACTAATTGTTCTGCCATTACTCAGTCTCCTTGAATATCGAATTCAGATATTGGTTGTGGCTCTGCAATATTTTCAATCACTGTATAATGTAATGTGACCTTTAGGTGATCCGCCTCAACCTCTTTACTCAAAATGTTATCACTTACAATCATAGCATGTTCATCCAATTTTTTCTTCAGTTCTTTTTCTGCCATCTCTTTCGCTACTTTCATTGCTTGTTTTTCGGTATATTCTCGGTTCGCTTCTTCCTCTTCTCGTACAATATCTTTCTCGTATGCAACTGGTAATGTGAATCCAAATAATTTCACATCATGTTTTACACTTTCAGTACGAGAGCGTTTATACTTATCCTGCTGAAATCCCCATATTTTTATTTTAGCACTCCCAAATTTAAGAAAATATTCATTATACGAATTACCAGTATACACTTGAAATTGCGTCTTTAACGGAACATCCACCTCAGATTTATACCACGTTTCTCCATATACAATCCCTTTAGCCGAAACAATTGTCGGATTCTCCTCATTACCATACATCCCCGAGACGAGAAGTTGCCCCTTTTCTACATGGTCATTTTTCATGACAACAGGCTTCCCAACTTCCACAAATGTTTTTGTAATAATCCCTTCTTTTTTTGCTACTAAGTTTTGTGGCTGTTGTTCACTTTCTTTTTTCGGTTCATTTTTTTCAACAATCTTAAAATGATATGTTGTCCCTCTTATTTCTAATCCCGCCCAAGTAATCGCATTAATATTGTCTGTCAAATGACGTTGAACATCTTCTACATTCGGCATTTGGAACTGTAATTTCCCTTTTTTTATACCCATTTTGTCCAATTCTTTCATCAATATATATTCCGTTTCAGGTTTTGCTCCTGTAATTTCAATTTTCCACACCATATTTGACAATGCAATCATCCCGAAAAAAAATATTAAAAACCCAATTAAAAATCCACTATTTTTAATTAAACGCTTATTCCAAAACGGAAAACCGTAACGTCCAATAAAATATAATTTACATTCATTTTTTCTATAAATTGGTTTTATCTTTTTCACATCTCGTAATAACATACAAAAAACTAACGTTTCATCAGCTATCTTCTTTACATCCCAAACGAGTAATTTCCTCCGCACACACTCGTTAACAAAGCGTTCCGCTCCTCTACCTTCAATTCGCACCTTTACATACCCAAGCCATTTTATAAACCATTTATTTTTCATCGACTATCTCCACTACCTTTCTAAAAGTAGATACACTACTTTTCAATTCGATTATCAAACTAGCTCGTACTAAATTAGCAGATTCCTTGATCCTCACTAATTATTAACCTTCACGAGCCAGTTTTTTTACGTGGAACTCAATTCCCACCTATCCTCTTTGTACGAACCGAATATTGAGGCCAGAACGTTATCACCTGTTAATACAAGGTAACGAAGAAAAACTTCACAAACGGAAGTTTCTCCTCACTCCTCTTTCTTTTCATTTTCTAAAAACGTCACTTGTTCAATAATCCCTTCAAGTAACAGTTCTTCTGGAAGGATTGTTTTAATAACAAAGGATTGACCTTTAATTAATAATTGACCATGTTTCAATAGCAATCTTACCTCTTTATCTGAAAATACTAATAATCCTCGATGATTTTCTATATAGATATGTACTTGCCCAACAAGCGTGATCCGAGGTAGATCCATTAACACATCCACTGGCAGGTCTATTTGCTTCGTTAACCAATTCTTCATTTGTTCTAATTTCTTCATCTCAAAAGACCCCCTCTCATCCCATATGTATGAAAAAAGAGCTTGTAATATCACGTCCAAACTGAAAAAAGCATAAAAAAACGTCTCATACGAAATGAGACGCTTTTTTATGCTAATAGCTGGATAACCAGCTTATTCACAAGTGATCCGTCTGTTTTACCTTTTACTTTCGGCATAACAGCAGTCATCACTTTACCCATATCTGCTTTAGATGTAGCACCAACTTCAGAAATAACTTGCTTAATTATATCCGCTAGTTCTTCTTCTGTTAATTGCTCCGGCAAATATGCGCTTAAAATCTGAATTTCACTTTGCAGTTTATCAACAAGGTCTTCACGACCAGCTTTTTTAAATTCAAGGAGGGAGTCCTTATACTGTTTTACTTCACGAGCTAAAACTGTTAATTCCTCTTCTTCAGTAAGAGTATGTTGCAGTTTAATACCTTCATTTTGTAAAGCAGCCTTAACCATACGAATAACGGTTAATTTTTCTTTTTGTTTATTCTTCATCGCTTGTTTCATATCATCGTTTAAACGACCGAGAAGACTCATAACTTACACCCTCTCTTAGAACTTACGCTTTCTTGCCGCTTCAGACTTCTTCTTACGTTTTACACTTGGCTTTTCATAAAACTCGCGCTTTCTTGCTTCAGCAAGTGTACCAGTTTTAGAAACCGACTTTTTAAAACGGCGAAGTGCATCCTCCAAAGACTCGTTTTTACGAACGACTGTTTTTGACATTCTCTTTCCCTCCCTCCGAAACATCACACTTACATACTAACTTCAGCATGCAAAAAGAAACACTTCTTCAGCATGTCTTTTACGATTATAATACATTTTATCACTTCAGGTCAACTATTTGGCAGAATAAAAGAAGAATTGATGCTCTTCCTTTTTCAAAAACTATGTTGATAGCCTTTATCTCTTCCCCTAAAAATAAATATATTTTTATTACTGGATCTTTTTTATACAAGGATACGCTCAAAAATCACTCATTTAACGAACAACCCACTGCATCTTCTTTCAATACTTAACTTCTCCATGAACGAAAAAAAAGCATTAACGGGCAGTAAAACTCCCATCTCAAAATTCGGCTGAAGCAAAGAAGTTAGGTGGGAGATCAACTGCCCGTAAACGCCCGATTGGTGARGGCTAATAATCAGTGGGGATGAACAAAACCCCCCACTAATTAAAGTTTCACTTTATTATGCGCTTGCTGATTCTTTTTTTACATCATCTTCAAGAACACGAACAAACTGCGCTTCATTATATGGATAACCAGCTTTTGTAATTTTCACTTTTACTAGCTTACCAATCAATTCTTCAGATCCTTCAAACACAATTTTTAAGTAGTTATCTGTATAACCTACATATAAACCTTCACGGTCACCATCTTTAAATGTCTCTTCCGGAATGATTTCAAGTACTTCACCTTCAAATCCAGAAGCATACTCTTTCGCTAATTGATTTGATAGCTCAATTAAACGGTGAACACGATCGTTCTTCACGTCTTCAGGAATTTGATCTTCCATACGTGCTGCTGGAGTACCTGTACGTTTTGAATAAGGGAAAACGTGTAATTCAGAGAAACGATTCTCTTTAATGAAATTGTACGTTTCCATGAATTCTTCTTCTGTTTCACCTGGGAATCCAACAATTACGTCTGATGTAATCGCAAGACCTGGTAACGCTTCTTTCAAACGATCTAAACGCTCTTGGAAAAATTCCATCGTATACTTACGGCGCATACGTTTCAATACAGTATTAGATCCTGACTGTAATGGAATATGCAAGTGACGTACAACTACTTCTGATTTATCTAACACTTCAATTACTTCATCAGAAATTTGACTCGCCTCAATAGAAGAAATACGAAGGCGTTTTAATCCGCCTACTTTCGCTTCCATATCGTGCAGTAATCCCGCTAAGTTATACTCTTTTATATCTTCACCGTACCCACCTGTATGAATACCTGTTAATACGATTTCTTTATAGCCCGCATCTACTAATTGCTGCGCCTGTTTAATAACTTCTTTTCCATCACGAGAACGCATTAAACCACGCGCCCAAGGAATGATGCAAAATGTACAGAAGTTATTGCAACCTTCTTGTATTTTTAAAGATGCACGTGTACGGTCCGTGAAATATGGTACATCGAGCTCTTCATATACACGTGTTTTCATGATATTGCGGACAGCATTAATTGGTTGACGCTCTTTACGGAATTCTTCGATGTATCCTAACATCTTCTCACGATCTTGCGTACCAACAACAATATCTACACCTGGAATTGCCATAATTTCTGCTGGAGATGTTTGTGCATAACACCCAGTTACACAAATTACCGCATCTGGATTTTGACGTACAGCACGTCTAATTACTTGACGGCTTTTTTTATCTCCAGTATTTGTTACTGTACATGTGTTAATAACATATACATCAGATTTTTTTTCATATTCAGTTCTTTCATAACCACCTTGTTTAAACAATTGCCAAATCGCTTCTGTTTCATAGTGGTTTACTTTACAACCTAACGTGTGGAACGCAACAGTTGCCATTGATTATCACCCCATCAATTCAAAATGATAAGAAGCGGCACTTAACGCATAAAGCGGAGCCGTTTCTGTTCTTAAAATTCTTGGTCCTAAACTACATGGTACAAATTTATGTTCACGAAGTGCGGTTATCTCTTCCTCCGCTAAACCGCCTTCCGGCCCAAATACAATCAGCAGCTTTTGGCCTCGTTTAATCGTCGATAAAGCTTTCGCAAAATTAGATTTCTCACCTTGTTTCGCTTCTTCTTCATACGCAACAAGACAAACATCATACTCGCTACTCATCGACAGCAGTTGTTTAAATGATGAGGGAACGTGTACTTCTGGAATTTCACTTCTATGCGATTGTTCCGCAGCTTCTTTTACAATTTTTTTCAAACGCTCAACTTTTTTATCTGCTTTTTTCGCATCCCACTTTACAATAGATCGAGATGCTTGAAATGGTAAAAATGCAGCTGCCCCAAGCTCAGTTCCTTTTTGAAAAATTAACTCTAGCTTGTCTCCTTTCGGCAGTCCACTTGCAATCGTCACGAACACAGGAAGTTCGCTTGACGCCTCTACCCATTCTACAATAGTGGTATCCACAAATTCACTGGTAATTTCAGCAATTGAACACTCTGCTGTTTGACCATTTACACAGCAATAAATGTGGTCACCAGCTGACATACGCATCACTCTTGCGATGTGATGAACATCATCACCCATTATACGAATACTTGTCTCATTTACATATTTCTCTTCTACAAAATAACGTTGCATATAATCACCTTAGTAGAGTTTCGTTCCTTTCGTAAGTCAACACTTACGAAAAGAACGAAACGTTATCATTTTCATATAACAAACGGCAAGTCCCTCACCTTATACGGTGAGAGACTCCCCTGTTCTTTATAGACTAAAATCTATATTACGCATTTCGTGCAATAATTGCTACCCAATCTTCCATTCGAAGCACTTCTTCAATTGTAAATCCAGCTTTTTCTAACGCTTCAGAAATTACTTTTTCTTTCGCCCCAATAATACCAGATGTAATAAATAATCCACCTGGCTTCACAACTCTCGCTGCATCTTCAGGGAATAGAAGAATAATTTCCGCTAGTAAATTTGCTACGATTAAATCAACTGGACCTTCAATACCTTCTAATAGACTATTCTGTCCAACATTGACAATGTCATCTGTTTTATTTAAGCGCACATTCATTTCTGCACTTTCAACTGCAACTGGGTCTAAATCATACGCTTGAACAGAAGCCGCACCTAATTTTGCCGCAGCAATACTAAGTACCCCTGAACCTGTCCCCACATCAATCACAGTATCACCTGGCTGAACCGTTTTTTCTAACGCACGAATACACATCGTTGTTGTTGGATGTGTCCCTGTACCAAACGCCATACCTGGATCTAATTCAATAATTTTTTCATCTGGAGAAGACGGTGTATACTCTTCCCACGTCGGCACAATTGTGAATGTATCAGAAATTTGAACTGGATGATAATACTTCTTCCAAGCAGTAGCCCAATCTTCCTCATCGACTTCATTAATTGTAATATTTCCTGTACCAATTTCGATGTCGAAAGATGGTAGTGCATCAATAGATGATTTTACACCTGCAACCGTTTCGTGTAAAGAATCCGTTTGTGGGAAATATGCTTTTACCAAAACACCCTCACTTGGATATTCATCTGGGTTAAGTGCATAAATCTCACCGTATTGTTGCTCGCGCTCTTTCGTCAACTCCGCTGGGTCCTCAATCACAATCCCGCTAGCGCCTGCTTCATGCAAAATATGAGAGACAGCTTCTACTGCTTCTTCTGTTGTATGAATACTAATTTCTGACCATTTCACAATTTACCAACTCCATTTTTTATTTCCATTATTCCCCTTTGAAAGCACGTTTAAGCTTTCTGAATAAGCTATCATCCTGCTCTTCTTGCCCTGCAAATTCACGCAATAAATCTTTTTGATGTGAAGTTAATTTCGTCGGCACAACAACACGAACGACTACATATTGATCTCCTTGACCATATCCACGTACGTTTGGAGCACCTTTTCCTTTTAAGCGGAATTCTGTTCCTGTTTGTGTTCCTGCTGGAATTTTCAGCTTCACTTTGCCATGAACGGTAGGAACTTCTACTTCCGCACCAAGTGCCATTTGCGCAAATGTTAATGGCATTTCGCAAATAATGTGATCCCCTTCGCGCTCAAAGAATTCATGATTTCTCACATGAACAACAACATATAAGTCACCTGCCGGTCCGCCATTTACGCCTGCTTCACCTTTTCCAGATACACGAATTTGTTGACCATTATCGATACCCGCTGGAATTTTAACATTGATTTTTTTGCGTTTACGAACTTTACCAGAACCATGGCATGTCGTACATTTCTCTTTAATCATTTGACCTGTTCCTGAACAATGCCCACAAGCTTGACGGTTTACAATACGCCCAAATGGTGTATTTTGTTCTACACTTACTTGCCCTGATCCTGAACAATGTTTACATGTTTCTTTTGAAGTCCCTGGTTTTGCTCCGCTACCCTTACAAGTATCACATGGATCCTCCACTGGAATCTCAACATTTAATTCTTTACCAAAAATAGCTTCTTCAAACTCTAAAGTAACTTGATATTGTAAATCAGCACCTTGACGCGGAGCATTCGGATCACGACGTCTGCCGCCACCGCCACCAAAGAATGAACTGAAGATATCTTCAAATCCGAAACCACCGCCGAAGTCGCCTCCACCGAAACCTTGATTCGGACCCGCGTGACCAAACTGATCATACTGCGCGCGTTTTTGATCGTCACTTAATACTTCGTATGCTTCTTGTACTTCTTTAAACTTTTCAATTGCATTTTCTTCTTTACTTACGTCTGGATGGTACTTTTTAGCCAAACCACGATACGCTTTTTTTATTTCATCTTTAGAAGCACCCTTGCTAAGTCCAAGGACCTCATAATAGTCTCGTTTATTCATAAATTTGCAACCCCCGAATCTTTCACATAAACGTAATTTTAACACCGAAAGAAAGTGCTTTGCAACAAAGTTTCCTCACTTACAGTATGCAAAATAAAAAACTTAAGATCCTCACACATTTCTTCTTATTCGTGAAAAAAGCCAAAGCCAAGGCACGCTTGACTTTGACTTTTTGTCATCTTACTTATTTTATTTCACTGTATTACTTGTCTTCTTTTACTTCTTCAAACTCAGCGTCTACTACATTATCTTTTTTCGCGCCAGCGTCTTGTGCTCCTTGTGCACCTTCTGCTTGCCCTGCAGCTGCTTGAGCTTGCTCGTATAATTTAACAGTTAATTGTTGTACGATTTCTTGAAGAGCATCTTTTTTCACACGGATTTCTTCAAGTTCGTTTTTCTCGATTGCCGCTTGTAATGCTTCTTTCGCTTCCGTTGCTTTCGCTACTTCAGCTGCATCTACTTTACCTTCTAAWTCTTTTACAACTTTGTCTGTTTGGAATACAAGTTGGTCAGCTTCGTTACGAAGTTCAACTTCTTCCTTACGTTTTTGGTCAGCGTCAGCATTTGATTCCGCTTCTTGTACCATACGATCTACTTCTTCATCAGAAAGACCTGAAGAAGATTGGATTGTAATAGTTTGCTCTTTACTTGTTCCTAAGTCTTTTGCACGTACGTTAACGATACCGTTCGCATCAATATCGAATGTTACTTCGATTTGTGGAATTCCACGTGGTGCTGGCGRAAGGTCTGTTAATTGGAAACGACCTAATGTTTTGTTGTCAGCTGACATTGGACGCTCACCTTGTAGTACGTGAATGTCTACCGCTGGTTGGTTATCAGCAGCTGTTGAGAATACTTGTGACTTACTTGTTGGAATTGTAGTGTTACGCTCGATTAATTTCGTGAACACACCACCCATAGTTTCGATACCTAAAGAAAGTGGAGTTACGTCTAATAATAGAACGCCCTCTACATCACCAGTAAGTACGCCACCTTGAACTGCAGCACCTAATGCTACAACTTCATCTGGGTTTACACCTTTGTATGGCTCTTTACCAGTTTCACGTTTAATTGCTTCTTGTACAGCTGGGATACGAGTAGAACCACCAACAAGGATAACTTTATCTAATTCGCTTGGAGAAAAACCAGCGTCTTTTAATGCACGACGAGTTGGCTCTAATGTTCTTTCAACAAGACCAGCTGAAATTTCTTCGAATTTAGCTCTTGTTAACGTTAATTCTAAGTGTAATGGACCAGCAGCTCCAGCACTAATGAATGGTAATGAAATTTGTGTTTGTGTTACACCAGAAAGATCTTTCTTCGCTTTTTCAGCTGCATCTTTCAAACGTTGAAGTGCCATTTTATCTTGGCTTAAATCAATGCTATTTTCTTTTTTGAATTCAGCTACTAAATGATCGATGATAACTTGGTCAAAGTCATCTCCACCAAGACGGTTGTCACCAGCAGTTGAAATAACTTCAAATGTTCCATCTGCTAACTCAAGGATAGATACGTCAAACGTACCGCCACCTAAGTCATATACTAGAATTTTTTGTTCTTCATCTTGTTTTTCTAAACCGTAAGCAAGTGCTGCTGCTGTTGGTTCGTTAATGATACGCTCTACTTCTAAACCAGCAATACGACCAGCATCTTTTGTCGCTTGGCGTTCTGCATCGTTGAAGTATGCTGGTACTGTAATAACAGCTTTCGTCACTGTTTCACCTAAGTACGCTTCAGCAGAAGCTTTTAAGTTTTGTAAAATGATTGCAGAAATTTCTTGAGGTGTATAATCTTTACCTTCAACTTCTACTTTATAGTCTGTACCCATATGACGTTTAACAGACATGATTGTATTTGGGTTTGTAATTGCTTGACGTTTCGCAACTTCCCCAACTTGACGCTCTTCATTTTTGAAAGCTACAACAGAAGGTGTTGTACGATTTCCTTCTGGATTTGGGATAACCTTTGGTTCTCCACCTTCCATAACAGCTACACAAGAGTTTGTTGTACCTAAGTCAATACCGATAATTTTACTCATGGCGAATCCTCCTACTTTTATGTAAATTATTGATTTACTTTTACCATTGATGGGCGAATCACACGGTCTTTTAGTTTATAACCTTTTTGGAATTCTTCAACTACCGCGTTTGATTCAAATTCACTGTCTTCCACTTGCATAATAGCTTGGTGTTCATTCGGATCAAACTGTTTACCAACAGCTTCAATCGCTTCAACACCTTCCTTAGTCAACGCTTCTAGCAATTGACGATGCACCATTTCCATACCTTGTAACAAGGATTTCGTTTGCTCGTCAGTCGCTTCCACTTGCATCGCTCTTTCAAAATTATCAAGAGCTGGCAAAATATCTGAAACTAGACTTTGTGCTCTATATTTATCAGCAGCCTGTTTATCCATTTGGACACGGCGCTTATAATTTTCAAAATCAGCTTGTAGACGTAATGTGCGACCTTCCGATTCCGTTAGTTTCGCTTGTAACTCATCTACTTTTTCTTGTAAAAGAGCAGCCTCACTTTTTTCTTCTACAGTTTTTTCACTGTTTTCTGGCGTGACAGCTTCTTCAACTTGCGCTTCTTTCACTTCTTCTACCACTTGTTCGTTACGCTCTTCCACAATTTTCACCTCCTTAAAAGGTATTAGGTATCATGCTTAGCATGATTACCTAAGCATTATATATTACGCACAGCAATGAAAATTTCATCACTTGAGCGAATGTATTACTCTCATTTACTTTTTAAGTCCGTCTGTAAATTGTCTTGTAAATAACTGCAGTAAACTAATTACACGAGAGTATTGCATTCTCGTCGGACCTAAAATTGCAATTGTTCCAAGTTGCTCTTCTCCAATCGAATACGTTGCAGAAATCAAACTGCAATCCTCCATTGCCGTAGAAGAATTTTCTCTACCAATTTTCACTTGAATTCCGACTTGTTTATGACGCAAAATGTCATAAAACGCAGCCTCATTATCAATCATCGTCAGCAAAGATCTTACTTTGTGAATGTCATGGAACTCTGGTTGCGAAAGCATATTTGCTTTTCCTCCAAAGTATATCTTTTCCGATAAAGGGACTTGAAATGTACCATCTAACATTTTTATTGCACTATCGTAATTATGAACATACCCACGCAAGACTGTAACAATCTCTTTAAAGATTTTATTATGAAGTTCTGCCATAGGTATACCAGATAGCTTTTCATTTAAAATATTAACCATTTTTTCTAAATCTGATAAATCAACAGATTCCGGAACGGTAATCGTTTTACTTTGCACATGCCCTGTATCTGTTACAATAATAGCGACTGCTGTTTGACGATCAAGCGGTACAATTTGTACATTTTTAAGTTTATTTGTGCTCAATTTGGGACCAAGAACAATGGCCGTATAATTCGTAAGCTCTGATAAAATTTGAGCTGATTGTTGTGCAATTTTTTCTGCTTCAAAAATTCTTTCAGCAAATAAATCTTTAATTTGTACAATTTCATCGGTCGGTAAGTTTTGCGGCGCTAAAAGATGGTCTACATAAAATCGGTATCCTTTTTCAGAAGGAACACGCCCAGAAGAACTATGCGTTTTTTCAATAAATCCTAATTCTTCTAAATCAGCCATTTCATTTCGAATAGTAGCTGAACTAAACGTAATTTCATCTTTCTTAGCCAACGTCCTCGAACCAACTGGTTGCGCTGATCCAATAAAGTCATCAACAATTGTTTGTAAAATTAAGAGCTGACGTTCCGTAAGCATCTCATCATCACCTCTGTTAGCACTCTTTGTCTTCGAGTGCTAAATCTATTAATAACTTACCAAAATTGACATTCAATTGTCAACGGAAACGTCACGAAATAACAAAAATTTTTCACGCTTATGGCACATTTAATTAATCAATCAAAAATGACTGGAATACTTCATTCCCTAATAGTTTCCCTTTCCTCGTTAAACAAACATGTCCATCTCTGTTTTCAAGTAATCCTTGTTCTTGATTACTTTGTAACTGCTTTGCAAAAACATGGTCCATCTCCAC
>NZ_JBFUIN010000038.1:0-28739 GCF_056401855.1 Bacillus sp. P4_D3 | reverse complement strand
CTCTTCTCCCCTTCCCTCGCTTTAACAAATGCCCAAATAAATCCGACGAACAATATTAAATCAACATATGGAACATAAAAAGAAAAGACGAGAAACGCATACAAATACACGATAAATAAACAGGTCGTTACTAAGAAAATTTTAAATGCAAATTCACTTTTCATAATGTAACCGCCTCCCCAATCTGTACTGTATTATATTCAGCAAAACATAATAGTTGCTGTTTCAATTTTTTCATCTCACTATTTGTAGGCACGCGATTGGTATGAAA
Organism: Bacillus sp. P4_D3; assembly: GCF_056401855.1. Classification (NCBI taxonomy): domain Bacteria; kingdom Bacillati; phylum Bacillota; class Bacilli; order Caryophanales; family Bacillaceae; genus Bacillus; species Bacillus sp. P4_D3. Next base: position 28,468 of record NZ_JBFUIN010000038.1, on the reverse strand, counting down.
TCATTAAAACCAACTAAACTTCATCACAAATAAGCTACCGCCTATACACGGTAGCTATTATGGAACATTATATTTCCTTTTATATATGTTACTTAAAATCGAATAAGGTAATTGCTCATAACGAATTTTTTCTCCCGTTTCCTCTACAATATACAAATTGTTTCCTATATAATAGGTTCCATCTTTTCGTTTGGAATACACTGCGTATTTTTCATTTGGCAATACCGTTTTTACTTTCGTTAATTGTCCATTTGGTTCTTGCCAATATATATTTACACGATCTACTAACGTAAGCATTCCAATTTGTTCTTCTTCTACTTTACGACCATTCCAACTCACAACACGATAACCAAGCTTATAAGCTTCATATTCGGGACTCGTATGAAAACGAGAAATAATTACTTTTGTCTGTAATTGTACCCGGTCGTATAACCATTGTATGTCCCGATCGTGCATGCGAATACAACCATTCGATTCCCGGCTTCCAATCGTTCCTTCACGATTTGTCCCGTGAATGGCATATTCCTTTTTATCCAGACCTAGCCATCTCGTACCGAGAGGATTATTCGGTGCACCCCCAGGTATTTTTTTACGATGGTATTCTTTATTTTTATATTTAGTTATAATACAAAAATTCCCTTCAGGCGTCGGGGTGCTATCTCTTCCTGTCGTTATCGGAAATGTTCTAGTATAGTTTCCCTCTTCAAAAAAAGACAGCTGATTCGTCGTAAGGTTAACTAATATTAAATGATCTGTATTAGCAAAAACGCTAGCTGGCAGGCAGAAAAATAGGATTACGATAAACCATACTTTCTTCATTTAAATCCTCCCTAGCACTAACATCATAATAAAGTGAAAATTTACTCGGTGGGGGGTTTTGTCCATCCCCCACTAAGTATTAGCCTTCACCACTCCCGCTATTTGCGGGCTGTTATCTCCCACCTAACTTCTGTGCTCCACCTGAATTTTGAGGTGGAATTTTACTGCCCGTTAATGCGGGATAAATGCAATTAACTTTACTTTGCTCTTATAAATGAAAACTATCCATTCACAATTACTCCACCATTTACATGCATCATCTGTCCCGTTACATATGCCGAATCACTAGACGCTAAATATACATATGCAGGCGCTAATTCATACGGCTGACCAGGCCTTTTCATAGGAACATTACTGCCAAACTGTGATACTTTTTTCTCATCAAAACTGGATGGAATAAGTGGTGTCCAAATTGGGCCTGGTGCAACACCATTTACACGAATTCCCTTTTGTACTAACGACTGAGATAGCGATCTTGTAAAAGCGACAATCGCTCCTTTCGTTGCAGAATAATCAATCAACGTTTCATTTCCTTCATACGCAACGATAGATGCCGTGTTTATAATTACATCCCCTTGCTTTAAATGAGAGAGCGCTGCTTTTGTAACATGAAAATAAGAAAAAATATTAATACGGAACGTTTTTTCTAACTGTTCCGCTGTAATATACTCTAGCCCTTGCTGCGGATATTGCTGTGCGACGTTATTCACAAGAACATTTAAACTCCCCAGTTGCCGGGCGGTCTCTTCCACAATATCTTTACAATGTTGTTCACTACTCAAATCCCCCGGCAGTAATATACAATTCACGCCTTCTTTTTCAACAAGTTGTTTCGTCTCACTTGCATCTTCGTCCTCATCTAAATAAGCAATCGCAATATTTGCTCCCTCTTTTGCAAAAGCGATGGACACAGCTCTCCCAATCCCACTATCTCCCCCTGTAATTAATACATTCTTTCCTTTTAACTTTTCGCTTCCTTTATAATTAGGATCTTCAAACTTTGGACGAGGATTCATTAATGATTCAATACCAGGCTGTTTATTTTGATGTTGCGCTGGCATCGTTAAAAAGTTTTTTTGCTGTGACATAACTTCCTTCAACTCCTTTTCCCTTATAATGTGCACAATATTAAAAACTACTTACACATAAAAAACCGCAATTCATGCTCATTTTCACGGTTAATATTCGAATTTAAGACATAAAATATGAATTGTTCTAAAGTTTTTATGCAAAACTATTGCAAAAAAGACAAAAAACGAATATTATATATAACTGTTGTGAAAATTATTCGTAAAAAGAAAGGATGTTTATATGTTTAACCTTTCAAAACATAAAACTTCTATTAAAACTGAAATTATGGCAGGTATTATTACCTTTTTAACAATGGCATATATCATTGTCGTAAACCCTGTCATCCTTGGGGATGCAGGTGTTCCGTTTGAACAAGCATTTACAGCGACAATCATTGCAGCTGTTGTCGGAACATTATTTATGGCGATCTTTACTAATTTACCAATCGCAATTGCACCAGGTATGGGATTAAATGCTTACTTCTCTTATTCTGTTGTAAAAGCTCATGAAGGCATGACTTTCGCAATTGCATTCTCTGCTGTATTCGTAGCAGGTATGATTTTAATTTTGCTATCATTCACATCTTTCCGTACAAAATTAATGGAAGTAATTCCTGAAAACTTAAAACATGCACTTACTGCTGGTATTGGTCTTTTTATCGCTTTTATCGGTTTACGCTTAACAGGAATTGTAACAAAGCATGACTCTAACTTAGTTGGACTTGGTGATCTTCATTCTCCTCCTGTTTTACTAGCATTAGCTGGCCTTGGAATTACAATTGTCCTTATGTCTTTAAATATAAACGGGGCACTATTTATCGGAATGTTATTAACTGGTAGTATCGCTTACTTCACAGGTCAATTAACATTTTCAAATGGGGTTACATCAATGCCTGGATTACCAGAAGGAATTATCGTTTCAAATCCAACTACTGCTGTATCTGATGTAATTAACTACGGATTATACGGCGTTGTGTTCTCATTCTTCCTTGTTACACTATTTGATACAACCGGAACATTACTTGGTGTAGCACAACAAGGTGGATTTATGAAAGACGGAAAGCTTCCAAAAGCAGGACGAGCTCTTCTATCTGACTCATTCTCAGCAACAATTGGAGCTATGTTCGGAACAACACCATCAACAGCTTACATTGAATCATCTGCTGGTGTTGCAGCTGGTGGCCGTACTGGTTTAACAACAATTACAGTAGCTGTACTATTTGCAGTAGCAGCATTCTTCGGACCGTTAGTGAGCGCTGTTTCTGGCGTTTCAGCTATTACAGCACCATCATTAATTATCGTTGGTAGTCTTATGATGGGTTCAGTTCGATATATCGATTGGGATAMGTTCGATGAAGCATTCCCAGCATTTTTAGTAATCTTAAGCATGCCACTTACATCAAGTATCTCAACAGGTATCGCACTTGGATTTATTTCATACCCACTTATGAAAGTGGCAAAAGGACAATTCCGTGCTGTTCACCCACTTGTGTATTTATTCGGGATCTTGTTCGCTTATCAATTAGTTTTCTTACCACATTAAAATCCCTCATAAAGAGGGATTTTTTTCATAAATAAAAAAGTAGAGCATCGAATTCCGATGCTCTACTTTTCTTTTGCAACAATCACACGAACCACTTTTAGCGCAAGCAGTAAGAGCAAGTTTGCTACTGCTACAAGTCCTAAGAAGACTGCTATCATCAGCTCTCCCATTCCGTTATTTACTAAAAACATAACGAAAGACATAAAAGCTAAAGCAAACAGTATTAACGTTGGTATGTATTTAATAAAAGGCTTCTTATATGATTTTTTAGAAAGAAGAAATGTAATTACTAATGTCATAATGAAAACAAAATATACGGCAAATAAGAAAATCAGCCAAACTACTTAACTATAAAAGCCCCCTCCAAATATAAAGGGAGCTCACAATTTCTAATACCTCTCAGCTACCTGTAATTCTTTACTATACTTTTGAATGAAAACTGATGAAATAACCATCATCATTCCTACACTAAACCCAATAAGCTGATTTAGTAACATTTCATCATAAATCAACCAGCGCAGCAGAAATGCACCGCCAAAAATAAGCATTGCAGTAAATCCAGTATGTCTAAGCCCTTTATATACATTTTCCATATGTATCATCACATATTTTTATCCACATTACACCATAACGTTTATTGAATATTGCCATCAAGTAAACGTATCGTCCTCTGGCAATATTCAGCCACCTTTTGATCGTGTGTTACAACTAGTACCGTTCTTCCTTGTTTATTAATTTCTTTTAAAATGCTCATAATTTTTTCCCCGTTTTCTTGATCGAGAGCGCCAGTCGGTTCATCAGCAAGTATAATTTTTGTATCTTGTGCTAAAGCCCTTGCTATTGCTGTTCTTTGCTGTTCTCCACCTGATAACTCGTAAGGATATTTGTTAATATGCCTCTCAAGCCCTACCATTTCCAGCATTTCTTTTGATATTTGTATACATTTCTTATGAGAAATTCTTCTATATATAAGTGGAAGCATTACATTTTCAATAACTGTATAATCGTCTAGTAGCGAAAAGTTCTGAAACACAAATCCAACTTCCTTATTTCTATACTTATGATAGTTTGACTTTAATGTACTCATATCCATGCCATCTAAAAAATACTTTCCAGTAGAGGGGCTATCAATTAAGCCAATAATGTTAAGTAAGGTTGATTTCCCCGAACCAGATGGCCCCATAATAGCTATCATTTCGCCTTTTTCTATTGTAAGATTAATATCTTTTAAAGCACTAAAATTACTCTTTCCGTATCCCTTAGCCACATTTGCGAGCTGAATCATCTATAACACCTCTTTCATATATGTATTTTTTATTTTTAGTACATTGAAGTAAATGATTGCATATATAATGAGGATCATTACAATTGATAGAGCACCTATAACAATCAATGATTCTATAGAGACTTGTAACGTTCCAAAGAAAGATACTGTACTATTTTCTAGCCCTTTCTGAATTTCAATTACTCCGCTATTCTCCCATTGAAAATACATAATTCCTATACATATAGATAAAATGAATAACAACATATACTCAATAACAAACGTAAGACATAGTTGAAAAGTACTTGCTCCTAATGCTGATTTAATAGAAATATTTTTACGCTCCATATAAAGCGCTGCCATTGATGTTAATAAAATTGATATAAATGAAAAAAATAAAACTGTACCGCTTAATAATAAGGGGTATGACATATTATCAATGCCTTGCTTTTCATTTTCTAACAATTTATTCGGATTTGTAATATAATACGAATACCCCTTGCCTTCTGTTACCTTTAATACTTTCTTTTGAAATTCATTTATATCCACTTTTCCATTTGTTTCTATAATCAGCCCATTGTATAAAAGTTCTACACTATAAAATTCTATTTCTTCTGTTCCAATTGGTAAAATAGCCATGTCATCTAATAATGTAATACGATTATCCGATATTTCACCGCTTCGAGGATATGTAAATGGTGAATTTTTTTCTAAAAAACCGATTACTTTTAGCTTCATTTTTCCAGATGGTATGACATCACCAATAGATACCTTTTCTTTATAATTAGCACCTAATATAACAGGTCTAATATCAAATACTGATTTATGAAATTCCGATTCCTCAAAATATCTTCCTTGTGAAAGTCGTATATGAAAGTATTTATTAATATCTTTATCAATAATAAGAGTCTTTATCGTTCCATTTTCTTTTTTTAAGCTAAGTGAATAGTTACGGAACAAATAATTTGTTGTATTTGTTATTGATATCGTATTAGATAACGCTTGAATGAAATGTTGATAATCACTTTTCGCTTTTTCTTCGCTAAACAACGTTATATCTTGCGTCGCATAAAGTTCATAGAAATTTTTATGAGTCGATAAATTATTTGCTACTGTCATCATTTTTCGATATCCCGAAAGATTACTAATAAATTCTATTGCTGAAGAAAATGCAATAATTAAAGAAATTACTATAATCAAACTTGGTAACAACCGTTTTTTCACAGACCGTATAGAATCAAATATTAAAAACATGACGACCTCCTACGTTCTTAAATGTTTTCCGGGATATATATTTATAATGTGCTTGATTGGAATTATAGTAACAAACATTGTAAGAAAAATTATAAAAACAACATTAMATATCAATACATATAGTGTTAATGGTTTTAATAAGTATGTCTGAAAATACGTATGAATTGTTCCAGAAAATATTTCTAACGTAAGAAAAACCAACAACATCGCTGCTAGAGAAATAAACAAAATTTGAATATATAGTTCGCAGTAAATAGACATATTAGAAGCACCTACTGCTTTTTTTAATGCAATCTCTCTTTCTTTTTTATAAATCCAAAATAAAACCGCAGAAATGCCAGAAGCAATTGCAACAAGAATGAATTTATAATAATACTTATTTGCTGGATCTATATATGTTACATTTAGTTCCTGAAGATCTCTTTCATTCAGTATTTGAACCTCACCCGAAATTACTTCTTTGCTCTTATTCATAAAAGTTTTTATTTCGTTATGGATAGATGATGTAGGGTTAACAACTGTTAATTGTAATTGTTTACTCGCGATAATACCTTTTTTAGATATAGTAGGTAAGTTTTGAAGTGGAACGTATATGCCTGCTACGCCGACGTCACTGTCTTTTCTCGATATAGTTCCTATTTTTTTATATGTATCATCAAATTCATATAATTCCTCTACATTCGTTTGATCACCAACAACCATATCATTTACATTTTCACGATGAAAATATTGCCCTTCAGAAATATATGGCGTCCAATAATACTCATCTTTTAAGTTCACAGCTATGATCTTTGTTGCCCCTGAACTATTTAATGCTTTTAAATGCTCTACGTAAATATCACTTTTCACAAAAGTATCTTGTATGAAAGGAATTATCGCTTCCAATTCAGTTGCATTCGCTATCGGAACAGTTAAAATTTGATTTTTTTCTGGGAAACCGATTTGAAAAGCAGATATAAAATTTCGTTTAGACTCTGTTAAAAGCGCGGCAACTGATATAGAAAGAAAAGAAATAAAAAATGCCATAAGAAGAATTACTGAAAATAGTTTGTTGCTTTTTATATTTTTAAAAGCTAAATACATGTCTCTGCTCCTTTTAGATAAGAAGGAGACGATGAACATCCCCTTCTCCTTATCCAAATATTTATAAAGACAACTATTTAATATTTTTTATTACTGTAATCGTAAGTTCCTATTACTATTAAAAGTACCTTTGTAATCGTAAGTTTCCATTACTATCAAAATTACCTTTGCGAATCTCTTCTTGATAGTCATTATCCTCATTAGCATAATGCTCAGAGTATAGTCCTTTTGCACCAAAGGCGTTATATGCACCATTACTCACAGTAGCATTTAATGCTCTTCCAGATTCATGGGATCCTAATTTATCCGAAGCGCTTTCAATATATGAATTATTTCCATTTGAATTAATAAAAGAAATTGCTACTGAACAGCGAGATGCATTTTGATTCGTAGTCGTTTGAGCTCTGTAAGATAGTAGATTACCGCTTTTGTGACCACTTAAAGTTGGATAGAATGCACTTGTTGAGATTGATGTTGCTAATACTACTAAAGTTGTAATTGAAAAAACCTTTCCTTTCATTAACAATCACCTCATAAATTAAATAGTTTAGTAGCGCTACATCGTCATAATACCCTTCAAGCCAATTTTTCTCAATAATAAACCCATATGTTTTACAAACTCTTTAAACGCTTAAACATTAATACATTTTTAAAAAGTAACGTATAAGTAGCAATACAAAAAAGGCTGCAGAGAACTCCTTCTCCACAGCCTAATTATTATTTTTGCAAAAACGCCTGTAAATCTGCAAACTGTCTCTTCGCATCTTCATAGCCTTGCTCATATAGATTTTGTAATTTAGCCGTATCCTTTTCCATACGATCTACTTGAAGCGGCACTTCCGGGCGAATAACAAATAAATTACCAGCTTGTTCTTCTTTTTCAATGTAGTGAAGTGTTTCATTATACACTTCATAACGAGCTAGCATCGTGTTAACAAGGTTCGGGTATTTTTTATAAGCTTTCGTTGCAACCCAGCCAAATTTCGATTTTTTCTTTGCGTAACCATGGTTTCTCGTCAAAATAACGACTGATTTTTTAAATCCATCCTCCTGTGCTTTACGAACTGGAATCGGATCAGAAATCCCGCCATCTAACAATTGCTTACCACGGTAATTTACTACTGGTGCGATGAAAGGTAATGAACTAGACGCTTGTAATAAATTTAGCGCATCATCATTCGTTCCCTCTTTTTCAAAATAAACAGACTGTCCTGTTTCACAATCCGTTGTTCCTACAAGAAAGCGTTCGGGACTATTAAAGTATGTTTCAAAATCAAACGGCACATGCTTTTCTGGAATTTCATGAAAAATGAATTCCATATCAAATAACTGACGTTTTCTCCATAAGTTTTTATACGATAAATACTTCGGATGTGATACATAATCAATATTGACCGTTTTGTTTCTATTTCTTTGTCTGGAAAGATACGACGCTGCATGACAAGCACCAGCTGATACACCGACTACATATGGAAAATATAAATCTTGTTCCATAAAGTATTCTAGTATCCCACCAGTATATACACCACGCATACCGCCTCCTTCTAATACTAACCCCGTATTTTCAAGCATGTTATTCTCTCCTCTTTATATACATTGACTCTTTAATTATTCACTATGTTAAGTATCTTTTTCTATTATATATGAGTTCTTTCAGAAATTATATTCAAAAGGCTTGAAAAAAGAAAAATAGAGACTCCTGAACAATCCAGTCTCTATTTTAAGCTCTTTGATCAGCAACGATATGAATATCAATATACTTCGTTTGTCTCATAATTTCATTTACAATAGAACCTTTTCGTATTTCTTCCCACCGTGTTCTCGCCGATTGCCCAAGTAAAACTTGTGTCACCTGTAGTCTTTTCGCAACTTCAATAATAACGTCAGCTGGCTTTCTTCCTTTCGCTTCTTCTAATACAAAGCTCGCCTCAAATTGATTCGTTAGCGATTTCCACTCTTCAATTGTTTGCTTTTTCCCTGCTGAAAGGGAATCTATATTTTCCCTTTCTACATTTAAGACATACAATTCAGCGTTTAACCGATCAGCCATGCGCCAACCTCGCCGTATTAATTTCTCCGCTGTCGAACTATATTGCACACAAACGAGAATTTTTTCCTTCACGCCAATCGGTTCTATAACTGTTTGGCTAATTTTCTCATCCATATCATCTGCAACTTCTCGAAGTGATAATTCCCTTAGTGCCCCTAAATTATTAAGTGTAAAGAAATTTTGTAAGCTTTGTTGAATTTTTTCTTCCTTATATATCTTTCCATCTATTAATCTCTTCCTTAATACTTCCGGTGTTGCATCAACGAGTTGAATTTCATTTGCTTTTTGCAAAATAAAGTCTGGAATACGCTCTCTTACTTTTATATTCGTAATTTGAGCTACAATGTCATGAACACTTTCTAAATGTTGAATATTAAATGCTGATAATACGGATATGCCTGCTTCTAATAATTCTTGTACATCCATATAACGTTTCTTATTTTTAGATCCAGGAATATTACTATGCGCGAGTTCATCCACTACAACTACTTGCGGTGCACGCTTTATAATTCCTTCCACATCAAGCTCACAAAATAACTTTCCTTTATACTGTATTTCTTTTAAAGGGACTTTTTCTAAATCAGCAATCGCTTCTGCTGTCTCTTCCCTCCCATGTGTTTCAATTAAACCAATTACAATATCAATACCATCTTTTTTCATTTCTCTAGCATCATAGAGCATCTTATAACTTTTCCCTACCCCTGGTGCAGCCCCTACGTATAGCTTTAACTTCCCGCGATTTTGCTGACGAATATATTCTAGATACTCTTCTGGCGTCCGCCTTTGAAACGTCGGTTTATAATCATCCGCATACAAAATACTCACACCCTTTCTTTTGAAACAACGCTACCTCAATCCTTTAGATTGAGGTAGCGTTATTTCTATTTCATTAGTTTCTGTAATTCTAAATTTAACTTTAAGACATTCACGCGATCTTCTCCAAACAAGCCGAGCGCAGCGCCTTCCGTTTGATCCTTAATCAATTGATCTAGCTTTTCTTTCGGAATATTCGTTAATTTCGATATACGATCTACCTGTACAGAAGCCGCCTTTGGACTAATGTCAGGATCAAGCCCTGAACCTGAATTCGTCACTAAATCTATCGGTACTTCTGTAACTGGAACGGTTGGATTTTGTTTCTTCCAGTCTTCAATACTTTTCTCTACTCGTTTCTCTAAATCTGGATTAGACGGTGCATAGTTATTTGAACCGGATGCCTCTGCTTTATATTCTATACTAGAGACGCGTCCATGAAAATAACGTGGATCTGTGAAATTTTGACCGATTAATTTTGAACCAACTATTTCATCCTTATCATTATATATAAGACTTCCATCCGCATTATCCTTCATTACCGCTTGCGCAATACCAGTTACAATAAGCGGGTATACGAGGCCACACAAAACTAAAAATGTAAAAGTAATACGAATAATTGGTGATAGTATACTTTGTTTCTTCGCCATCTTTTTCCCCTCTTCCTTATATGAACAAGCCGACGATCATATCAATTACTTTAATTCCAATGAACGGAACGATAACCCCGCCAAGCCCGTAAATGAGTAAGTTTCGGCTAAGCAGCGCATTCGAACTCATCGGCTTATATGCAATACCTTTCATCGCTAGCGGAATGAGTAACGGAATAATAACCGCATTAAATATTAATGCTGATAAGATTGCTGAAAGCGGTGATGTTAATTTCATAATGTTTAATGCTTCCATTTGCGGAATCGCAAGTGTAAACATCGCTGGAATGATTGCGAAGTATTTCGCAATATCATTCGCAATACTAAACGTCGTTAACGCACCACGTGTCATTAACAATTGCTTACCGATTCCTACAACCTCAATAATTTTAGTTGGATTCGAATCTAAATCGATCATATTGGCCGCTTCTTTCGCAGCTGTGGTACCACTATTCATCGCCAATCCAACATCAGCTTGCGCTAACGCCGGGGCATCATTTGTACCATCACCTGTCATTGCTACAAGTTTCCCTTTATCTTGCTCTGCTTTAATAACCGCAATTTTATCTTCTGGTTTACACTCAGCAATGAATTCATCTACCCCTGCTTCTTTCGCAATTGTTGCTGCTGTTAATGGATTATCACCTGTACACATAACCGTTTTAATTCCCATTTGGCGCAATTGTTCAAAACGTTCACGCATACCAGGTTTTACTGTATCCTTTAAATAAATCAAACCGTAAATACGATCATCTACTGCAACTACAAGCGGTGTCCCGCCCTCTTTTGAAATTAAATCTGCTTTTTGATTCACATCTTTCGGAATTGTTCCACCTTGCGATTGAACCCATTCAATAACGGCACCGACAGCACCTTTTCTCACTTTCGTTCCGTCCTGTAAATCAACACCACTCATTCTCGTTTCTGCTTTAAACGGAACAAATTCACCTTGTTCTGCAAGTTCTCTATTATATGATATAGATTTCGTTTGTACATATTCTATAACTGATCGACCTTCTGGCGTTTCGTCTAAAACTGAGCTAATTGCAGCCCATTTTCCTACTTGCTCAATCGTTTCATTTCCTACAGGTAGCAGTGTATGTGCCATCCGGTTCCCGAAAGTAATCGTACCTGTTTTATCTAAAATAATTGTATTAATATCACCCGCAGCTTCTACTGCTTTCCCTGACATTGCTAGCACATTAAATTTTGTCACACGGTCCATCCCAGCAATACCAATCGCTGATAATAACCCACCAATTGTCGTTGGAATTAAACAAACTAACAACGCTACAAGTACAGCTGTTTCAATTTGAAACCCTAAATAATTTGTGAAAATCGGCAACGTCACAACAACGATTAAGAAAATAAGAGTTAAACTCGTTAATACTGTATTTAAAGCAATCTCATTCGGCGTTTTTTGACGAGCAGCGCCTTCTACTAATGAAATCATTTTATCAATAAATGATTCACCAGGATTGCTCGTAATTATAATTGTAATCTCATCACTTACGACCATCGTTCCGCCTGTTACGGAACAAAAATCACCGCCCGCCTCTTTTATTACAGGAGCTGATTCCCCTGTAATTGCAGATTCATCTACAGACGCTAATCCTTTAATTACTTCACCATCATTCGGAATCATTTCTCCTTGTTTTACAATAACAACGTCACCTTTTCTCAGATCAGTTGCTGAAACTTGAACAATATCTCCATTTTCTTTTACAACATTTGCAAACACATCTTTCTTCGATTGTTTTAAAGAATCTGCTTGTGCTTTACCACGACCTTCAGCTAACGCTTCTGCAAAGTTAGCAAATAAAACTGTAAATAATAGAATGAGAGAAACTGTTATATTAAACCATCCTGGTACACTATTAGAACTACTTGGAAGAAAGGATAAAATGAACGTAATTATAAAGCCAATTTCCACAATGAACATAATCGGATTCTTTATCATTACTTTCGGATTCAATTTCGCAAAGGATTGTTTCATCGCATGCGTCACGATATCACGATCCAACGTTTTCGCTTGTCTAACCTCATCTTCCACAGCATGTATTTGTGACTGATTTATTTGTTTTTCTTTTACCACTACCGGTCTCATCATTTACCCTCCATTACTTCAATGTAAGAAATTCTGCAATTGGGCCGAGTACTAACATCGGGAAGAATGTTAACGCACCAACAATTACAATCGTTCCGATAAAGATCCCTCCAAATAAACCATTATCTGTACGGAACGTTCCGACTGTTTCTGGCACTACCGTCTTCTCTTTCAATGAAGCTGCCACAGCTAACATTGTAATTAAGCTGAAATAGCGCCCTAAAAACATAACTAAACCAGTTGTAATATTCCAAAACGGTGTATTATCTGCTAATCCTTCAAATCCTGATCCATTATTCGCAGCTGACGATGTATACTCATATACAACTTGCGTTAAACCGTGGAAACCTGAATGAGAAATTGCATCCGTCCCTAAATTTGTTGAAAGAGCTAATGCTGAAAACCCTAAAATAAGTAATGGATGAAATAATATCGTTACCGCAATTAATTTCATTTCCTTACCTTCAATTTTCTTACCTAAAAACTCTGGTGTCCGTCCAACCATTAACCCAGATATAAAGACTGCAATAATTGCATACATAATAATGTTAACAAAGCCTGCTCCAACACCACCGTATACTGTATTTAACATCATATTTACGAGTGGTACTAAACCACCAATTGGTGTTAATGTATCATGCATCGTATTAACTGCTCCTGTTTCAGCAGCTGTCGTTACTGTTGCGTATAGTGAAGAAAATACTGTTCCAAATCGTACTTCTTTTCCTTCTGTACTTCCTTGTACATGTTCAATACCCATTCCATTTAACGCTGGATTCCCATTTAATTCCGCTGTAGTAATCGTTATAAACCCTAGTAAAAACACCATAAATAGTGAAACGAAAAGGATACGTCCTTGTTTTTTATTTCCTACCATTCGTCCGTACGTAAATGGTAGTGCTGTTGGCAATAACATCATAAGCATCATTTGTAAAATATTACTCATTTGTCCTGGATTTTCGAAAGGATGTGTAGAATTTGCCCCGAAAAATCCACCGCCGTTATTTCCAAGTTCCTTAATGGAAACGAATGATGCAACTGGACCACGCAAAATACTTTGCTTCGCACCATCAATTGTTTGTGCTGTAACTGCCCCGTCTAACGTTTGTGGTACACCAAGTGCGACAAAGACTAGCGCTGCAATAAATGCGATAGGAAGAAAAACTCTCGTTAATGCTCTCGTAAAATCAACGAAAAAGTTACCGAGTTCTTTTCCAGCGAGTCCTCTAATAAAAGCCATAACAAGTGCTAACGTCGTTGCTGGTGCCGCAAACATTAAAAATGTAATCCCGATTAATTGTGATAAATAAGATAAACCATTTTCACCGCTATAATGCTGTAAGTTTGTATCAGCCATAAAACTAATCGCTGTATTAAAAGCCAGCGTAGGCTCCATTCCTTCAATATGTGCTGGATTTAGCGGCAGCACACCTTGTAATCTGAAAATGAAATATACGACAACAATCATGAATCCATTGAGTAAAACTAATGATAATGCGTACTGTTTCCACGTTTGATTGTATGCTTTTACACCCGTAATTTTAAAAATAAGTTTTTCAAAAGGCCCGAATACTTTATCTAGCGTTTTGCTACCTTGAAAGGCTTTCTCTAAATAAATCCCCGTTGGCTTTGCTACTAAAATAAACAAGAGCATTGTAATAACGACTGCAACCCAAATCATAATGAATGATTCCCCCTAATTAAAACTTTTCTGGATTTAATAATGCGTACACTAAGTACACCGTAATCGCTGCAACAATAACCGATAAGGCAATCATCATGATTGCTTCCCTTCTTTCACAACTTTATCTGACCAACTTGCAAGACTTGCCATCGATGCGACTAACCCAACAAAAATCCCGATCATTACAACATCTAACATAACTACCCCTCGCTTTTTGTTAAAATTTACCATATAGTTATCAAAAAAAGAACACTAAGCTCCACTTAGTGTTCGAAACGAACAACACAAAGTAAACCTCCTCTCTAAACGCTTACGAGGTTAGCTGTCGGATTCGGGCCTAAAGAGTAGCCCTACTTTCAAAATTGAAAGATTCACCCCAAGTGACGATGCACAAAATTGGTTCCCCCGCTCCATTTCTGGAACTCAGCGATTTTAGGTTTTTTTGGAAATTTCATAAATGATTTATGAGAGTAAATATACTCCTCTATATTTAACTTGTAAAGAGGCAAATTACTAAAAAAAAGAAAATATTCCGTCGTTTAAGCGTTTACATTACGTGTTATTAATATTCTTTCATCTGTTTTCTTGTCTTTTCTTTCTTTTTCATAAAAATAATCCTTTAAATATGAAATAAAAAGAGCGAATTACATGAAGTGCATAGCTTGTTGCACTCAGTATTCGCTCTTTTTTCATTCAACCTTTATTCTCCTCGTAAAAATGCACGTAAATTTCTTCCCCGAATATAAACTTGCGACAGTTCTGCATGTAGCTGCTCATATTCGATAATATCTGTTTTTAAATATAAGGCATCTTTCGATGGCAATATTATATATGGCCTTGGAAAAATAGGATCGAGCGCCACCAATTCTTGAACTCGCTCTACCGATGCCACCCAACGATTCGCTATATCTCCTAGTAACAATACCTTCATCTTCGTTTCCCCCGCTCTATTCAAAAAATAAAAAAGAAATATTATCACAGTTCGTAAACACTACAAATTTAGCTCCAATTGTTTCATAGAGCCTGGCTGGATAGCGTTTATTCTTTGTAACAACAGTAATAGGCGCTTGAAAAGAGAAACGAATGCGTTCTGTGAAAAAGCTAACTATCGGAAGCTCATCTCCTAATAAAATTACTTTCTTAATCCGCTCGCAAATACTAGTAAAATCCTGCTCCTTATTACAGCTATAAGTCGAATCAAATCCACAATTCCTAACTTCAGCTGCTATCTCTTCATTTGCTGTAAAAATAATTAACTCATGCTGAAATGCTACTAGCTCTCTTAAACTCTTTATCTTATTTTCTTCTCCAACACAAATAAGCATTAATTCCATGTACCTCATCCTCCTTAGCATAAAAGAACTCAAACATAGATTGATATTCTCCTATACTAATCAGACCGACGAAGTGATATATCCATCATGGCACCGCCCTCTCTCAAGACGCTTACGAAGTTAGCTGTCGGATTCGGACTTTGAGAGTAGCCCTACTTTCAAAATTGAAAGATTCACCCCTAGTGACAACGCACAAATTGGTTCCTCCGCTCCATAAATTTGGACTCAGCATATTACAAAAATGTATTCTGGCTGATATATTACTCCTGTGTTTGGAAAAAGTAAACAGAAAAAAGCCAGTTGTAAAACTGGCTTTTCCATTCTTTATGCTTATGCTTTATTCAATTTGTACGCAAAATGATTCGTCGGCCCATGACCACTTCCAATATTCAACGGCTCTTCAATCGCTATACTAATAAATCGTTTTGCCTCTTGAACTGCCTCTTCAATTGAATACCCTTTAGCAAGTCCTGCTGTAACTGCAGACGCAAATGTACATCCGCTTCCGTGCGTTTGCTTCGAAGGAATTCGTTCACTTCTAAATTCAATAAACTCTTCTCCATCAAAGAGTAAATCAATTACTTCATTACCTTGATATTCTGCATGTCCGCCCTTCATAAGCACATATTTAGCACCTAATTCGTGCAATACTTTCGCAGCTTCTTTACTATCTTCTATATTTTGAATCTCCATCCCAGTTAACACTTCTGCTTCCGGAACATTCGGTGTTACAACAGTTGCTACTGGTAATAAATATTCCTTTAATGCTTGTACTGCTTCTTGTTGTAATAATGATGCTCCGCCTTTTGCAATCATAACAGGATCTAGTACAATATTATTCCAGCCAAATTTCTTAATATGTTCTGCAACGATTTGAATAATTTCACTACTAAATAGCATCCCTAGTTTCACAGCATCTGGTGTTAAATCTGTACCAATTGAATTCAACTGTTCCGTAATTCCTTCTAAAGAAACAGGATATACCCCTTGAACGCCAAGCGTATTTTGAGCAGTAATTGCTGTAATAGCCGTCATTCCATACACACCAAGCTCTTGGAATGTTTTTAAATCTGCTTGAATTCCAGCGCCGCCTCCGCTATCAGATCCTGCAATCGTTAAAGCTTTATTCACTTTCATCCCACTCATCCTTTTCTATCCAAAATAGCGATGATAAATTGTTTTCGCTTCACTTATATCTTTCGTTCCATGCACAAGTACACGACCATCTTTGAAAGCAACTAATCTCTTTTCTTCAACAGAAAATGATAATAAATATGGATTTACATTCAAATCATTCACGCGATTATTCAGCAATTCTTTATATTGCTCAAAATTCATTTCTTCTTTATGAGGTGGTCTAATTTGAACTGTATTTCTCCCGCATAACACTGCTGTTTTTGAAGTGTTTTCTTTATTTAAATACGGATATAACGCTTGCTCACCACACGATAGACAATTATGTTTACGAAGCTTTTGCACATTCATACATGAATACTCATTTTTCCATACATCAAATGATACAAGCCCCTCTCGAAGCGAGTCATAATCTTCTACTAACAGTTTAAGTGTTTCCGTTACTTGATGAGAAACGACAAGAGATACAGCAGGTGATATAATCCCCGCTGTATCACATGTCGCTCCACCAAGCGGAATCGATTGTAATAAACAAGATAAACATGGCGTTTTGCCTGGAATAATAGTATAAGAAAGACCGTAACTTCCTACACATGCCCCGTAAACCCATGGAATAGAATATTTTTGCGATATATCATTCACAATGAAACGCGTWTCGAAATTATCAGTCGCATCGATAATTACATCAACATTTGTAACGAGTTCTTCTAACTCTTCAGCCGTTACATCTTGAACGAGAGCTTCTACTCTTACTTCACTATTAATCTCTTCTAGACGTTTTTTTGCCGCCACAGCCTTCGGAAGGTTATTCTCTACATCACTCTCTGCATACAATTGCTGTCTTTGTAAATTACTCCAATCCACATAATCGCGGTCAACAATTGTCACCTTACCAACGCCAGCTCTTACAAACATCTCTGCATTTGCACTACCTAATGCACCTGCACCGATAATAAGTACATGCTTTTCTCTTATCTTTTGTTGTCCTTCTCCCCCAATTGGAGAAAATAGTTCTTGGCGAGAATATCGATTATTCAACTACGCTCATTCCTTCTAAAGGACTACTTGCCGTTGCACAACGTTTACGTGCAATACGGCCTGCTTCAAAGCCTATCCGCCCTGCCTCAATACCTAATTTCATTGCGTATGCCATTTTAATAGGATCTTTTGCCCCCGACACAGCCGTATTTAATAACACACCATCTGCTCCTAATTCCATCGCAAATGCCGCATCAGCTGGGCTACCAATACCAGCATCCACGATAACTGGTACTGTCGCTTGTTCAATAATAAAACTTAAATTTAATGGATTTACAATACCAAGTCCTGAACCAATCGGTGATGCACCTGGCATAATGGCATGCACGCCAAGTTCTTGTAATTTACGCGCTAATACAACATCATCAGATGTGTACGGTAGAACGATAAATCCTTCTTCAAGTAACATTTCAGATGCTTTTAACGTTTCTACCGGATCAGGTAATAACGTTCTATCATCACCAATAACTTCTACTTTTATCATGTCACAAAGTCCAGAAGCTTTTGCTAATTTCGCAATTCGAACAGCTTCTTCAGCATTTTTTGCTCCTGCTGTATTTGGTAATAACGTATATTTTTTCACATCAAGTTTCTCTAATAAATTAGGTTGCTTCGCATCAAATATATCCATGCGACGTACTGCGAATGTTAAAATTTCAGCCTCAGAAACGTCAATTGCTTTTTGCTGTACATCAAAATCAGAGAATTTCCCTGTTCCTAATAAAAGTCTAGAATGAAATGAAAATGGTCCAATGTTTAACATAATCAACCGCCTCCTACGAAAGTTACAATCTCAATTTGGTCTCCATCAAAAACTGATGTATCTTTATGATCATCTTTTTGTAAAATATCTTTATTACGTTCTACTACAACAATTCTGTTATCTAACTCTAAATGTGTAAGTAGCCCAGCTACTGTTTTTACACTCTCTGGTACTTCAATTTGGTTACCATTAATTTTTAAATTCAAACTTCCATCCCCTTTCTAAACCATTTTAGAAAGCAATGAATCTAGCAGATGATTCTCCTGCTTTCCTTCTATTAAATCAGCCATATACTGACCCGAAACAGGACTTAATAAAATACCGTTTCGATAATGTCCAGTACAAGCATATAAACCTTTTATTTCTTCATGCTCTCCCATATAAGGAGCTTCATGATTCGATTGTGGCCTTAATCCTGCCCATGTACTTTCCCACTCTGCTTCTTTTAAAGCAGGCAATATCGTATAAGCACGCTCTAATATGGAAGTAATACTTTCTGGTTGTACAGATTTATTGAACGTATGAGGCTTCATCGTTGCCCCAATCACATAACGGCCACCGCGCTTCGGCGTAATATAAAATCGCTCTTGGAAAATAGGAGCTTTCAAGAGAGGTTTCCTGCTTCTTACTGCAACAACCTCTCCCTTAACAGGATATGTACCCCAATCACTATGGAAATAATGTAGTAATTTCGTACTCCATGACCCTCCAGCGATAACGACTTTTTCGCATGTGATTACACCTTCACTCGTAACAATCCCAGTCACTTTATTATTCTCAATACGAATATCAAACACTTCTGTTTGTTCATATATGTCAGCTCCAGAAAATGCCGCGGAATGCGCGAATGCTTTCGTAAGCTCTGGTGCAATAACGTGACCATCTTTCGGATAATATACCGCTCCTATAATTGACTCCGATAGAAACGGCTCTTTTTCCCGTAAATGGTCCCCCGTTAGAAAATAGGAATCTTCACCTGTTTTCTGTTGCCAATCCATAATATGAAGAATTCTTTCCTTCTCATCTTCATTTTGGGCAATGCGATAAATGCCTTTTTCCTCATACCCAATATCGATGCCTGTCTTTTCACGTAAAACTTCTGCAAGTTGTGGAAATATAGCACGGCTTTCTCTAGCAAGCTCAAACAGCGGATCATATTCATCCCATTCTGCCTGAACACCGAGCAAACCAGCAGCTGCTTTCGAAGCTTCAGATGCGATTCTTTGTTTCTCTATAATCGCTACTTTATGCCCTCTTTCTGCTAGAAAGTGTGCAACTGAGCTACCAATTACACCTCCGCCAATAATCGCTACATCATACTTCTTACACATGTTTTTCCGCCCACTTTCTTATTGATTCCTTATAAGATTTTGCTCTGCTATACGGATTACTACTGCTTATAATCCCGGACATAACAGCAATGCCACTTACTTCACTTGCAAGAACATCCCTTGTATTTTCAGGAGTAATTCCTCCAATAGCTATAATCGGTATCGATAAGCTCTTTGCAATGTCCGAAATTTCCTCTAACCCTCTCGCCGGCACACCTTTTTTGCACTCTGTTGGGAATACATGACCATAAACGAGCGAATCAGCCCCATTCTTAAAAGCCTCTATCGCTTCTTCTAAAGAATGTACGGAATAACCAACATGCAAATACGAAAACTTTTCTTTCACTGACCTTACATCTGTACTTCGATACCCTAGCTGTACACGCGGGACATTTAATAAAACAGCAATATCAATTCGGTCATTTATAACAAGTTTAGATGCCGGAAAGCCTTTTTTTAAAAGGCTTTCCACCCCTTCATATAATTCCTTCGTACTTTTCTCACGCTCACGAATATGCAAATAATCAATCTCACTCTCAATTTGCATCGCTACATTCACTAACTCTTCGAACGGCATATGGCCATTTGAGATTACGTGGAGCTCATTTTTCATATTCATTCGCCTACTTTAAAATATTTTCGAATAACTCATCAGCTGGAACACTTTCTTTCGTCATTCCTTTGTCTTTCAGCCATTTATTTTGTTTCTCCCAAGACTCTTTTGAATCTGATAAGAATGGCTCATCTTTCGTTTCCATCTTCTCTAATAAAATTTTCATACTTTCTTTTTCAACTTCTGGCACAAGCGGGAAGTTTTCTTTTTCTTGGTGATTTAATAAAACATTTAATGCTTCATCCGGATTTTTCTTCATGAAATCATATCCTTTTTTCGCACCACGTAAAAAGGCCTGTAATGCTTCTTTATCCTTTTTCAAAGTTTTATCACCTGTTACAAATACAAGTTCATGATAATTCGGTACACCGTAATCAGCTGGATTAAAGTACGCCGGCTCATGACCCTCATGACGCATAACAGGTACTTCATGGTTAATGTATGCTCCTGTTACAGCATCTACTTTTTTCGTAATTAACGCTGGCACTAAATCAAAGCCTACATCAACTACTTTCACTGTATCTGGATTACCACCAGCTTCTTTTACCATCGTTTTTAAATACATCTCACTTAAAGGTGTTCCAGAATATCCAACTGTTTTTCCTTCTAAATCTTTCGGTGATTGAATGCCTGCTGATTTCAGCGATACGACATGATTTAACGGTGAACGCACGACAGCTCCAATTGATTTCACTGGAATTTGTTCATTTGCTCTAGCCATAACAACATCTGGCTGATAATACAAGCCAACTGTCACTTTTCCTGCTGCAGCTAACGTTAATGGATCAGTCGGATTAGAAGGGAATTTAATATTTACCTTTACTCCTTCTTCTTTAAAGTAGCCTTTTTCAATGGCTGCATAAATAAAGCTATGCACCGCATTTGGATACCAATCAAGCATGACCGTTATTTCTTTCTCTTTTTTACTCTTATCTGATGCTGAATTACTCGAGCACCCTGCAATCATTGCAACTAATAATGTAAACACAAAGATGCGTTTTAATAATTTCATGAATATTTCCTCCAACTAATGAATTTCTTTTCTAATATAGAAATAAGTATGACGAAAAAAATAGCTAATAATGATAACAATACAATTGGTGCAAATACACCAGCTCCGTCTAACTGCGTCATCATTCTTTTACTGAAATATCCAAGCCCAGCTTGTGCACCGAGCCATTCTCCAATTGCTGCCCCGATAACACTAAGCGGAACTGCAATTTTTAACGCTGAGAAAAAGTAAGGAAGAGCAGATGGCAACTTTAGCTTTAGAAAAATATCTTTTTTTGTTGCACCATACGTAACTAAGAGCTCCTCCCATTCTTTCTTCGTACTACGCAGTCCATCATACGTATTTACCGCAATTGGGAAAAACGTAATTAAGACAGTGACAACAACCTTGCTCCAAATGGTATATCCAAACCATAAAACAAATAGTGGCGCAAGTGCTGTAATCGGGATTGTTTGAGAAGCTACTAATAATGGATAAAATGCTCCTACAATTCTTGCGCCTACTTCCCATAGAGCAAGTAAAATTCCACTTAATATGAGGGCAGGTAATAACTCCTTCAAGCGATTCATCATACGAGTACCTGCCTTTGTAACATACTAAGGATCTCTTCTTTAAGCGCTAACACTTCAGGCTTATATAAATCTTTTCTTGTTCGGTTACGATCAAGCGGCACAATTCGCTCAGTTAAAGTTGCTATCGGTTGATTTTCTACAACCAAAATTCGATTAGAAAGAAACAATGCTTCTTCAACATCATGAGTGATAAATAAAATTGTTTTTTCCCACTCTTTCCATTGTTCAAACAACCATTCTTGCAAAGATGCCTTCGTTAAAGCGTCCAATGCACTAAAAGGTTCATCTAACAATAATATCTCCCCGCCTGTTAATAAAGTTCGGATAAAAGATACGCGTTGCCTCATACCACCAGATAAATCTTTCGGATATTTTTTCTCGTACCCTTGTAAACCAAATTTATGTAACAGTTCTTTCGCTTTTACTTGTGCTTCTTTCTTCTCCACACCTTGGCACTCTAGCGGTAAAGCCGCATTCTCAATAATCGTCCTCCACGGCAAGAGCATATCTTTTTGGGGCATATACCCTACAGGATGACTCTTTGTTTCTGTCAGCTCTATCTGTCCAGTACTTGCCTCTTCTAAGCCTGTAATAAGGCGAAACAAAGTACTTTTCCCGCACCCACTCGGTCCGATAATACTTACAAACTCTTTATCTTGTATAGAAGCATTTAATTCATCGATGATTGGTTTCTCATCATAATGAAAGGAAACATTATGAAACTGTAGTATGTTCTTGCTCCTCAAAACCCCACATCTCCTTACGATAAGCCATATCCCAGAATAAATATTCAAATCGGCTGGAATATAAGAAAATCTCCTCTAATCGATCTAGCTCTTTCTCTGACTTTCCAACTGCCATTTCATTTAATAAATCTATTAACCAAATACAAAGGTTACCGTATTCTTCAGAACTATATCCTTGAATCCACTCTCCAAAGAACTCATGATCTCTTGCTCCAGGAATATCATTTAAACGCTTTCCAATCTCCCAATAGCTCCACATACATGGAAGTAAAGCTGATATTAATTCTGCAAGTGTGCCATTTTGAGATACAGACATCATGTAATTTGTATAGGCTAAATTTTTAGCAGATGGTTTCGCAGATTCCATCTCTTGTGCAGAAATGCCAAGTCTTTTTGCATATTGTTTATGAATCGTCATTTCACCATTTAAAATCCCATCAATTTGCTCTGCAAATTTTGCCATCACTTGTGGATTCGTTGCCTTTACAACCCCAATTGCATATAGCTTTGCATAATCTAACAAATATAAATAATCTTGAATAATATAGTACTGGAATTTGTCTTTTTCCAACGTACCATCCCCCATACCTACTACAAACGGATGATTATGACTTTTCTCCCAAACAGGCTGCACCGTATCAAATAATCTTTCACAAAATTTCATTAATAATTCCCCTTCCTATATATCTATTTATCTCAATAAAAAAACCACTTCTGTATATAAGAAGTGGTTACAGCAAATAAAATTATAATTTATTCGTTGTTCCACTTCCCTTCGCTAGTATTATCTAGATCAGGTGTTGTAAGGGTTAAGGATTATTCCTCTCTCAGCACGAAAAGCACCCCTAGTGGTGTTAATATGAAATTTTCAAATAAAAAAGCCCCGTTTCTATACGCAAAGAAACGGGGACTCATTGTTAGTGTCCGAATTGCTTCCCTACGCTAGCATAATCTAGATCAGGTAATAAAAAGGATCAAGGGCTTACGGCCCTACTCTCAGCTGGCAACACCAGCCCTCCTAGCAAACTATAAAATTATCACTGTCAGTATAACACCGCCATAAGACATCATCAACTGTTTTAATTTTCTTAATTGCGAATTAAATATTAACGTGTTAAACAAATATAAATGCGACCCCACAAATGATATATACAATATTTATATACGAATCTCTCTTCTAACATTATTTTTATTGAYTTCATATTACATTTATGTGAATACGACCAATATATTATATCTTTATACTATAATAAAATTACAACTATACAACTAGAGGAGGTCTTTATTACATGAATATGAAAGCTACAGCTTTAACAGCAACTACTATCGCAATTGCTTCTTTACTTCCTTCTATGGGAGAATCCGATATACAAACAGCGGCTGCTAAGCAACCATCTACAGTAAAAACTGGATATGTAAAAATTGACAACGTTGCACTACATCAAAATAACCATGCAGACAGTGCAATAATTGATAACATTCGATTTAATAGCCCTGTTACTATTCTTGAGACAACTCAAGGTTGGTATAAAGTATCTGTTAACAACAAAACAGGCTATATGAAAAAGGATGCAATTCTATTCAAAAAAAATGTTCAACCAAAAAATCAATATATCGTAAATGCAAACGCATTAAACGTTCGTTCTGAACCTAATACAGAGTCTTCTATTCTAGATATATTACCAAATGGTCAATTCATTACCATTCAAGGTGAACAAGGGGATTGGTACAAAATATTACATAACGGTCAAATTGGATACGTACAAAAAACATTTGTATCTAATGGATCCACACCTCTAGTAAAAGGTGTAACTGTACAAGGTTCTCCTTCTTATACTGTTGCAACACCAAAATTAAATGTACGTAGCAATGCTAGTACAAGTAGCACTCTACTTGGCTCATTACAAAATGGTACACAAGTACAAGTAGTAGAAACGGTAGGTACTTGGTATAAAATTCGTTTTGGCACAGGATACGGATATGTAGCGAAACACTATGTAGTGCAAAATCAAAGTCAAGCACAAGCTAAAACAGCTCAACCTGCATCAATTCCAGCAGTTTTCAAATTCCCTACTCAAGGGAAAATCAGCTCCACTTTTGATATGCGCTGGGAGCAAATGCATTATGGTATAGATATAGCAGCACAAGGAAATGTCTCTATTCAAGCTGCTGCTGCGGGTAAGGTTGTGAAATCTTATTATTCGGCTAGCTACGGCAATGTCGTGTTCATCGCCCATCAAATAAATGGGAAATTATATACAACAGTTTATGCTCATATGAAGGATCGCACTGTACAAGCTGGTGATCAAGTACAAACTGGACAATTAGTAGGTCATATGGGAAACACAGGTCATTCATACGGGCAACATCTCCATTTTGAATTACATAATGGGGAATGGAATTTTGAAAAAACAAATGCAGTAAACCCACTGCCATATTTAGTTAGGTAAATTATATGCCACGCAATATACCTCTCTTTATTGAATACCTGGCCTTTTTAGGTTTAATCTGTTGTTTAATCATTTATAATACGAACACTGTATTCTTATCTATTATTATTGCTTTTGTTGCTTTAGAAATCATTATGGAAGCATTACAAATGCGGCTAAAACAAAAAATTGCCCATATTTATAATGCAATTTTTCTTTTGAGTGCTCTTATAACAAATATAATTAATAATGGTTTTTATTTATCTACCGTACTTCCTGTATTCTTTATAGGTGTTTTATTATTCATAGCTAGATACGTTCATGTTCCTAATAACCAAAAACATGAACAAGAAGCTTAGAAAGAGGAGACACTGTGTACCCATCTTTCAAAGATAATCCAATGAAATATATATTGAATTTATATGAAAAAATGAATACTTTTTTTGGTATACAAGGAAGTTATACTGCACAACTTCTCCTTTATGGAATATTATTTCTTATCTTAGTTACTTTCTCCTTGCTTTACTAACAAAAAAGGATCTCACATAAACTTGAGATCCTTTTTAATTTATATTAATTTTTAATATGTAAAATATGGTTTATCCACAAGCATATTTTTCATAAATAAAACTAAGATTATATTTTTTCTCTAAGCTCATTCTTTGTTCATCGTCGCACCAATAGAAAAGAATATCATGAATCGTTGCATAACGCTTATTTTTAAGAAATAGTTTAAAGAATGATGGTAAACAATCATGTAATTGTATAAATATATAATTGCGTAGTATTTCTTCTTTGTATTCAATTCCCTTACAAATATACAGTAATTCTTCACAATAATATGCATGCTGTGGAACTTGGATCATTTCGAAAAATGGTACATATGATAGTAACTTTCCAATAAAATGACCATACCGATCCATTACCCCTATCGTCATATGCTCCATCATTTCTTTCATCACATATAAATAATCATCTACATGAGTTGTCTTTAAAGGGTCTAATCGATCGGAAATTTGAGAAAGTACAGCTCTTTGACAAGCTAAAACTGCCTGACTAGGTCCATAATATGATAGGAAGTCTGTACACTTACGATACTTTCGTAATAAGTCATGTGTATATAAATCATACACAAAAGTATTACAATACATTGCTAGACTCATCATATCACTATTTAATTGCTCTTTTGATAGTGTTTTTGCTCGCTTACACATATAAAAGAATGTAAATTCCAATACTTCTTTATGAGATAATAGATGTTTACAATTTGTTATACATTTCTCATTAAATTTAACTCGCTCCCAAATTTCTACATCCTCAGCTGTTAATTCACCAATACGATATTTAATAATTAAATAGTTTAAAGCAACTGCTTTCGTCAAAAGATCCCATGTTTCATACTCCAATGAAGTTTGGACAAATTCATCTAGTCCTTGGGCTATCATAAAAGCATTTGCCTCTTCATACCAACCAATCTCTTGACATAAACGAAGAATACGTACTAGAGTTGGAATTTCATCTTTATGAAACTGCGGTAAATTCTTTACTTTATTCATGCCATATACGATAAATGCCGCTAAATTTTCTTCTTTATAAAATTCTTTTTCTTTCCATACTAATATAGTTCGCTCTTTCCCTTCACCTTTTGGATGACAAGGTACAAGCAAAGAAAATAACTCAGCGAAATTATTTGGTTCTATATATGTATCTGTAACCAAATTCCAATTTGGATCGCCCTGTACAGCCCTCATATAATTCCCCTTCCCTTTTTATCTATGTAGGAAATATTAATTCATTATTACATCATTAATAATAAATATTGTTATATTCAAAATCTCTCATAATACTTATATCTCTCAGTATATCATTTTTTCTCTTATTAAAAATTAGGAATGACAAATTTAAAAAAACTGTCAAAAATATTGACTCTATACTTATTATATAATGTCTCAGATACATCACGCTAACATATTAGTTTAATCCATATATACTAGAATAATGTATCTGATCTTTATACATAATTTATTCCGTATGCTCCGAGATTTCACTTAAAGCAAACCCTGCTTGATCATCTGCTGATTGTCTTATAGCTAAATCACCTAGTGCTAGCATCCCAACAAGTTGACCGCTCTCAACTACCGGTAATCGTCTAATTTGATATTGTGCCATTAACTCTGTAGCTTTTTCAATGGAATCATCTGGAGAAACTGAAACAATGTTTGTTGTCATTACATTTGTAATTTGATTAGATCCAGGATGTTTTTCAGCAATCCCACGAACAACTAAGTCTCGATCAGTAACAAGCCCAACAACTTGTTTATTTTCAATAACAGGAATCAATCCAACCGATTCTTCCTTCATTTTTACAGCCGCCTCATATACATTATCTAATGGTGTACAATGTACGATATGAGTACTCATAAGTTCTCTAACTTGTGTCATTTTTCATCTCCTCCTTTTAATACATACCATAGCTTTTCCTAAATCCCTTTATTTATTTCAGGAAAACAAGGTGATAAAAAGAGGCTTATACATAATAAAAAAGAGTCAGCAATATGCTGACTCTTTTTTTATGACCCGTACGGGATTCGAACCCGTGTTACCGCCGTGAAAGGGCGGTGTCTTAACCACTTGACCAACGGGCCATGGCTCCGCAGGTAGGACTCGAACCTACGACCGATCGGTTAACAGCCGATAGCTCTACCACTGAGCTACTGCGGAATATATGGTGGGCCTAAATGGACTCGAACCATCGACCTCACGCTTATCAGGCGTGCGCTCTAACCAGCTGAGCTATAGGCCCATATAATTTACAGGGGCAGTAGGAATTGAACCCACACTGGAGGTTTTGGAGACCTCAGTTCTACCTTTAAACTATGCCCCTAAATGATGCCGGCTAGAGGACTTGAACCCCCAACCTACTGATTACAAGTCAGTTGCTCTACCAATTGAGCTAAGCCGGCATAAATAAAAAAAATAAAAAAAATAAAAAAATGGTGGCTCGGGACGGAATCGAACCGCCGACACGAGGATTTTCAGTCCTCTGCTCTACCGACTGAGCTACCGAGCCAACATAAAATGGCGGTCCCGACCGGGGTCGAACCGGCGATCTCCTGCGTGACAGGCAGGCATGTTAACCACTACACCACGGGACCATTG
>NZ_JBFUIN010000037.1:0-22567 GCF_056401855.1 Bacillus sp. P4_D3 | reverse complement strand
GATTAACTGCTTAACAGGTGATTCCGTTAGGAATCCTTGATTCTTTTTTATTTATCATCTTTTTGCACCAGAACCAAAAAAACAATGAAAATGAGAATGTTAAGCAAAACACACAAAGTTTACCTCAAAATCCTGAAAGAGAAAATTTAAAGAAACAATTAACTGATAAAACATTCAAAGCTCCTTCAAATGATAAAATGAGTGATTCAGAAATTTCAGCTGAATTAACAACTTATTTAATTACAGATAAAAAAGATCCTGATAAAAAGATGCCTTACAACGAATATTTAGAAATAGAAAAATCCAATACTGATGGAAATATATTATTTAGTTTAAAACGAGATGATAATGCGGGGACTATATCTGTTGCTAATCATTATCTTGTAGATAAAAATGGTTATGAATATGATTCCACCAAAAAAGCTGCATATAAAGTACCTTTAACAAATTTGTATATTGATAAATTACTATAATAAAAAGGACTAGTGAAAAATTAGCCCTTTTTATGTATTTTAGGATTAAAAAATCTGCTTAACTACTTGTCCAGACAGATATTTAAACCATTCTCCTCCCATAAAGTTTCCATCATTAATTATTATATATTTATTATGAGGATCATCTTTATAATAAAATTCAATTTTATAAGAATGATCTGGTGATTGTTCTTTTAAATCTTTAGCATCTCGAAGAAAAGGTGTTAACATATCCTCTATAGCTTTTTTTCCCAGATCATTAGGATGTTTCATTCTAAATAGATTTGCTACTTTAATTGTTTTTGTTTCTTTGTCATAACTAACTTCAGAAGTTCCATCTAATTCGTTTTTCATTCTATTAATTACAAATTCAGCTTTATTTTCAGCATCAGCTAAAATTTTATTCTTTTTATTAAGTTCTTCTTCTTCTTTCTTCTTTTTTTCTAGTTCAATTTTTTCGTGAGCAACTTGACTTTGATGCTTTTTCCACATATCTATCATAGAATACGTAAAGAGCAAAACAATAATAGTTGATACTATAAAAATCTGTTTCTTAAAACCAGGTATATCTTTATTAGATATAGTTACACTTTCATTCTTGATTGATTTGACATTTTCATTTTGATTCAACGCCTCTTGTTTTTTATGACTAAAAGCCTCTCCACAATTACTACAAAACTTACTATTTTCATCATTAGATTTACTACATTTAGAACAATATTTCATTAAGTATCCTCCCTAAAATTAATATCTAAAAATATTAATTTTAGATATTGTAAATTGTCTTAATATAATTTGACTAATACAATTATACAGTATAAGGTAGGAAAGGGAAATAAATAGAAAAAGAGGGAAGTTTATGAAAAAKGGTATAGTTATATCAATGATCGCTGCATCAGTACTACTTTTACAAGGTTGTAATAATACTTCAAGTAAAGCTAGTGAAAATAAAACTTCAGATGCTGAATTACAAACTATCAAAAAAGAACGAGATTCATTAGAAAAAACAAATAACGAGTTAACAAAAAAGATTACAGATTTAGAATCAAAAACAAATAAAGAACAAAAACCTTATAAACTCGATAAAAAACTAGCTCAAGAAATTTACAGTATTTATAAGGGGATTTCTTGGAATGATAATATTTTAAATGGTGGATGGGAATTTACTAAAGAATCCGATACAAAAGGTATAATTACAGCTGATCGTGGAGGTGGACAACCTATATATTTACTTTCAAATTATGCTGTTATGTTTGAAACTGGTTTAGATGATACTATGGGTCAATTAAAAATAATCGATTTAAATACTAAAAAAGTAATTGATCAATATCCAAAACAAGACAATATCAATAGTGAAGAAAGTCAGCAAAAAACTACACAAAATTCATCACAAAATATGGATAAAGAAAAATTAAAAAAACAATTAACAGATAAAACATTTAAAGCTCCTAAATCATATGCAGAAGGGCTTATAACCTCTGAAGAATTAGAAAGTTCCTTAAAAACATATTTAATGAAAAAAGATCCGAATAATGCAAAAGAAGAAGATTATGAATTAGATAGACTTGAGGATTTTCCTCCTGCTGACAAAAGAGTATATGCCCTAAGAAAAGATAATCATATAGGAAATATGTCTGTTAGGGGACACTACGCTTTAGACGGAAATGGTTATGTCTATAGATACAACTTTGCCGAACAAACGGTTGAGGATACTCCTTTAACAAATTTATATATTGAAGGCGTATTAAACCCATAACAAACAAAAAAAAGACTAGGTTGTCTAGTCTTTTTTTGTTTGTATATATTTATCTTCTTTTCCACGTTTTACAACTTGATCGATGCTACCGCCATCATTAGAAACCATATAATATTCACCATCAACTTTTTTGAAAAAATAAAAACTTAACATAGATCCAGGTTTTACAGTAGTATCAATTTGTTCAATAAATTTTCCGTAATTAGCCATTATTATTGTCCAATTTTTGTCATATTTTTCATCAAATCTTTTGATATCAGCTTCATCCATATCTTCTTTTTTTATTTCTTTGTATTCAATTTTATCAATACCACCTACCCTTTCAATAAAATCCGACTCATTTTCCATACCTTTTGTCAATTCTTTTTCAAGTTCGTCATTAGATACTTTCTTTAACTCTTCACGATACATTACAAGTTTTTTAAATATCTGCAAATCTTTTTTTACAACAGCTTCATGATAATTTTTCAATATTTCTACTGGAGATGGAGTGTTTAATGCTTCTTTTAATGATCGATTGCTTGAAGCATTTGAATTACTAGAACACGCACTTAACAACAAAATACCAATTATAATTGCAATAAATCTAAATTTCATTTTAAATCTCCTTTTATAGTATTATTTTACCTAATTTTAATATGATAAAAACATAATAAACTTATATTTAAAAATAAATAATATTCCGAAAAGGAGAGCGTAAAAAAAGACACCCTAAGGTGCCTTCCTCCGACTTGAATCACTTTAATTTTAATAATATGTATTGGACTCCCATCCAAATATTATTTTACCATGTTAAGTTATATTGTTCATCGAGAAATATGGTTCAAATCTATATTTCTAATTTACTTGATTACACCACCAGAAACTCCGGACATTGCCATAATATCAATTATTTTATCTGATATGGTGGCTTCTTCTCCGCCTCCATAGTAGGCGTTTAATGCATCAATAAACCAATATGCATCGGCCGTTACTGATCTACCTGAAGATTTCATGGATTCAATCACAGTTTGAACATATATGAACTTATCATCAAATGACAACTTAACCCAATCCCTACCGGTTGCAATTCTAATCTTTTCTACTTCTTCATTAGCTGATGAGGAAGTACTAGTTGAAGGTGATGGATTGCTACTTTCAGGTTTGATATATTTTCCATCTTTAGCACTTGCATCGTAAATGATATTACTTTCAGCAACACTTTTGCCTTTATCATCTAAGTGAAGCCACTCTCCAGTTAAGCCAGGTAGATCATAATTTGTGTAGTATTCGTGTCTCTCTGTTTTTAATACAACATTTAACAATTCACATTTAACGCCTTTTCCACAGTATAACTCTCCCTCACCATCTTTACCTTGCGGTGTTCCGCTTTGTTTCTTGATGATTTTACCTATGGATACCAAGTATTCATATTGTTCTTTAGGTTGTAAGTTATCAAATGAATCGTTAAGGTAAACTACGATATCATAATAATAATATGGATTTTTATCATTTTGATCTGATTTTTCTACTTCTTTATATGTTGCGGATATTAGATGCTTTTTAATCTCTTTATCCTTCGGTATTTCGGAAACAATACTGTCCAAATTCTCAGTGGTTTGCTCTGGTCCACCACAACCTGATAAAACTAACATCGCGGCGATAATAGTGAAAATGATTCTTTTCATAGTTTTCCTCAATTCTTGTTGTTTTTCCTGGATGCAATTTACAAAAATAAAAGCACTCTTTCGAGTGCTTGCACGATTAATTTTTAGATAAATCTACACCGTCTGTTTTATTTCCTTGCGTTGTAGCAGCTGGTTCAGCTTGCATGTTTTTTAACATATTAGGATCAATATTAACATGAACTGTATTAACGTTATTTACCGCATTTAAGTTATTAGTCCCAGCAGTACGAGCAGCGAATAGAGCATTCTTATAATCAACACGTCCACTTAATAGGAACAAGTCAACAATCCATAAAATACCGAATCCACCCATAGTTAGAAGGTTTAAGATACCCATTCCGATATCACCAACATAAAAACGTCCTGCCCCTAAGAATCCGAAGAAAATATGTAATAAATACGCAACACCTTTAGATTTCACCTTGATTACCTCATTTCGAATAATAAAATGTTAGATTTCCGAGCTAATCATATCAGATGACCTGTCTGTAGTTTGTCGCATTTTGTCGAAAAAAGAAAATAAAAAAGAGATACTAAGATTTAAATGGTAAAAATGGTCAAATTTTGTAGAATTTTACCTATGTATATATTAGGAATGCTTTCTTTTATGTTGAAACCAACAGAAGTAGTATACCAAATTCATTATGGTTCAAATGTAGATGAGGTTGTTGTATTGAAAGAATTTGGAGATAACCTATTTGTAGAAGAACATGGTAAAGGATCAGTATTTGCAAGTATGTTTGGAGATTCTGGAGAGCCTTTTAATTATACAATTCCTAAAAATCAAATTGTTAATGTTAAAGTTTTAGGAAAAAATGAATGGAACATAAAAAATTAAAAAGCCCCAGCCAGTAACGGTTAGGGGCTTTTATTATGAACCAAATAGTATTTATTAAAGAAGTAATACAAAGTTAACCACTTAATCTATATTAGACAAGGGATTCCAATGATGAGTTAGTGGGATCTACTAGAATCTCATTTTTTCTAATATATTTAGTTAGATTGTAGTGGATAGTGTTATATTCTACTAGAATCTCATTTTTTCTAATATATTTAATTAGATTGTAGTGGATAGTGTTATATTCTACTGGAATCTCATTTTTAAAATTTATTTGATTGTATTTGTTTTATTTTTGTGGGGGTGTAATTTTTTCTATCCCCTTATTTGTTATTTAAATTTGATTGTATACTTTAAATGCCTTGGAGTAGGAGGAATACTAACTAATGAAGGATAAGAATTTTGAAGGTGGCGTGGGAGAGGTTATGACACTATTTGAAAGTTTGATGGAAACTTTTTATAAAAAGCCATACGACGAAATTGATGTAGTTAAACATTTGGAAAATTATAATCTTGAAGAAATTGAACCTGGGGAAATAGGAGGCTATAAAAGAATTTATTTTAAAGAGGATGATGTTAACAAAACTTTATTTATTAAGGTAACTGGTAAAAATATTGTTAAACACATACAGATTGAATCCAAGAAGTTAGAGTTTATTCCAAGTAACCTTCCTAACCTTGGTTGTTTAGTAGTTGTTCTAGTTCCTATAGGGTTATGTATATGGTTTGTAATATCTGTAGTAACAACACTGATAGATGGTGGAAGTACAGATGTAGATACTACGCCAAACAATCCATACACAGAAGATTTTAATGGTGATGGGATTGGTGGCACCAAGGAAGACCACGATATTTATCACAAGAATTATAAATAAAAAAGGTACAGTCTACTGTAGTTAAAACAGTGGCTGTACCTTTTTTTGCGTCATACTAAAGCTTATCTATTTTTATAAAGAAAAGACACCCTAAGGTGCCTTCCTCGACTTGATAACCACATTTTATTTTCCTCGTAAACTCTGTTCATATGCTTTCACTTCATCAGTTGATCCAAATGTTTTTAGGTCAAATATATTGTTACCATCAACACATACTACTAATAATCCATCTTTAGCTTTAATAACACTTCCGACATTTCCCTTTTTTAGAGAAATACTAAAAGGATTATCTACATTCATTGTTTTTTTCTTCTCTACATATTGATTAAATTCCATTCCAATTGGAAAAGCCTCTTTTAATTGTTGAAGAGTATACTCACTTGTAGTTGGCGATTCACTTTTAGGTTTATCTTGTTCTGGTTGTTCTTGGGGCTTAACTTTTTCTTGATTTGGTTGTGTTTTCTCTTGAAGTAATCTGGTTTGCTGTTCTTCATAGAAGGCCACTTTAGAGTTCAATTCTTTGATTTTTGTGTTTAATTCTTGCTTTTCATTAAAGTGTTGATCAATAACTTTATCCATATCTTTTTGTGAATACTTAGGTTTCATATCTTCTGATTTAGAATCCTTAAAAATAGATATGGAAGCAATGATAACAACTATTACAGCGATAATTCCAATAATTAGTTTTTTATTCATTTATGTTCCTCCTGAAATACAATGTTATTATTATATAGTAATTAAATAGTTATAGATAGAAAAAAGACACCCTAAGGTGCCTTCCTCCGACTTGAACCATCTTAATTTTAATAATATGTATTGGATTCTCATCCAAATATTATTTTACCATGTTAAGTTATATTGTTCATTGAGAAATATGAATCAAATCTATAATTTTGTTGGAGTAATTGATCTAAAAAAGACATTGTTATGAGTGTCTTTTTACAATAAGTGTACTCTTGCAGCCAGGGCATATTATTTTCTTTTGTTTGAAGGCTAGGTGTTGCGCCTTACAAGTTGGGCAAATAATACCAACAGGGGTCAAACTTAACCGATAGCTTATAAAGCCAATCACTGCCAATACTATGGCGAGTAGAATTTTCACGAACGACACTGAAGCAATAAATGCAATTAACATAAAAATAGATAATGGTTTAGCTATTTTCCGAGTATTAATAGTAGCTTGACTGTCTCTTATTGTTATGGCATCTACTTCCGCGATTTGTGGAGTATATATAGGTTTTTGATAATTTAATTCTTCTATGTTTTTTGGTTTATTGCTGATTCGTTTTTGAAAAGAAATACCAGTCCCAGGAATAGAAGTTGTAACTCTTGTTCCTGACGGACCGAAGCTAATACGAGCACCTTTCACACCAATACTAACTCCTAATCCTTTTTTACTTGCGTTTAACCTAATTCCAGGAACTATTTGTTTGCTCTTGCGAAATCTAAATCCCCTATGTAGTCACCTCCTTGATATGAAGATAAAATATAGTCTTTACCTAAAAGCATCCATTTGTACTTTTTCGTAAATGTATCCAGCTTCTTTAGCTGTAATTCCAAAACGTTTAGCAGCTATTTCAGCAACCTGAGGATCATGTACTTCAGGGATGTAGTTTTCATCGTTATTTGTAAGGATGGTATATTGTTGTTTCATAAAGTCGAATATAACCGTATAGCTTATTCCGTTACTTGCATATTGCTCGTTATTTTGTGATGTATTATTTGAGTTTACCGTATCAGTATTATTAGCTGATTTTGTTTTTTCTCTTTCTTTATCAATGTCTAATTTATAATCACGTTTGCTATAATTTTCAAAATCGTTAATAATAAGTACTTCATCAAAGCTATCCATGACAAATGTATCGTCATCATATAATACTTGGAGTTCTTTGTAACGGCAGGAGTTATTACCTCCGCAAGAAACGTGATTAAAAGACCCCTTAATTTCTTTGAACGTATTGTTCATAACTGCGTATTTTTCCATATTTGACAAGTCGGAGAACCTTTCGTCTACGTTTATTTGAATATTAACTGGTGTGGTATCATCTTCTTTTTCACCAGCTTTATAAGAAACTTTTTCAATATATGGTCCTAACTTACTATCTTCTAGTTTATCTTTAGTAGCTGTCTCCACTGCTTTCATATCCGCCGAACAACCTGTAAAAACGAGACACGTAGTAGCTATCAATAAACTTACAAACCCCTTCCTCACATACATCACCCCTAATTTTATTTATGTCAGAGAGTAAAATAAAAGCACTCTTTCGAGTGCCTAATTACGACTAACACCTAATTTTGATTCAACTTCAGTTAAGCTAGCTACAGCGTTAATTAGTTTTTGATCGGAAAGTTTAATAGATTTTTGAGCTTCCTCCATTCTTCCTTTCAACGGAGCTATACCTTTTATCCCCTGATTTACAGCTCTCCCAGCATTACTTCTATAATTCGTTGCTAGTCCAAACTCTACTCTAAATCTCTCGATTTTTTCTTTTAATACAGGATCATTTAGCTTTGCGCCACTTTTAAATGCTGTATTTTTATTGGATAGTTCATCGTATCGATTTGTAATTGACTCCATTTTCTCTTTTAAAACGTTCTTGTCAATAGATGCAGGGTCTTTGCTTGCTTCTCCCCAAATAGGTCTCCAGTCCTGATTCCAAATTTCATCATATTCTTTTATCATAGCATCAATAGTAGGCTTGATTTCGCTTTCGTATGTAACTTTATCAGTATTTGCAGTTGGTTTAGGTTGTTCCTTTTTTTTAGCTGCATCTTGTTGTTTCTTCTGTTCTTCTTTTTGTTCCTCTTCTTTTTGTTCCTCTTCTTTTTTATGCTTCTCTTCTAATTTCTGTTGCTCGTCAGTTTTCTTTTGATCTTCCACGTTTTTCTTTTTAGTTTCATCTTGTTTAGCTTCGGTAGCAGTTACTTTTACATCTTTATTTTTTTCTTTTTCAGTTTTAGGTGAATTGGACAAGTTAGAACTGTGGTGCAAGGTGAAGATGTTTGGTTTGTAGCGAAAGACGTGGCAAATGTACTGGAATATCGGGATACACACAACATGGTTAGGTTTTTAGATGAAGATGAAAAGGACACTCACCAAGTGAGTACCCTTGGTGGAAATCAAAACATGAAAGTAATCAATGAGTCAGGGTTGTACTCAGCAATTTTAAAAAGTAAAAAACCACAAGCGAAAGCATTCAAAAAGTGGGTAACGAGTGAAGTAATTCCTTCTATTAGAAAACATGGGGCATACATGACAGATCAAGTCCTGGAACAAGCAGTAACCAACCCAGACTTCGCAATCGGTCTTCTCACTAAATTAAAAGAAGAGAAAGAAAGGCTTGCAGCAGCACAACAACAAATCGTACAGCAACAACAAATCGTAACATTCGCAGAAGCTTGTATGCAGTCAGATCAAACATTGAAGGTTGGTGAAGTTGCAAAGAAGCCTCATACACATCTTCTGTTAAACATGTCGGCTGATCTAATGTAACCGCTCGTTTAAACCCTCCACCGATGTATTTGCTATAGCCTATAGAAAGCTCAACCGTAAGACAACATTTATCTATAGATCGTAAGCGAAAACAGGTTTTTTCTATTTGTTCTAGAAGAAGCATTTTTAATTTTTTGGGGCTAAAACAGTCTTCTAATAATATTTGCCCTTTTGTTATAGAGGTACTTTTAGGAATGTATTTATTTGCAATCCGGCTCTCATCAATACCATATGAGAAGCGATATAACTCTTCACCTTTTACTTTGCCAAATCGCTTTATTAGATGCTCTTTAGGTGTTTTTGCAACATCCTTTAAGGAAAATAGGCCCATGCCGTGCAACGCCTCTTCAGTAGCCTTTCCAATTCCCCATACTTTTTGAAGGGGTTTGATTTCCCATAATTTCTTTGAAACATCTTCGTATGTCCACATAGCAATCCTTGATTTTGAATGTTTACTTTCCACATCAAGAGCAACTTTTGCAAGGAATAGGTTAGGCGCAATTCCAATGGATGCAGTTATTCCAGTTGTATCATATATCTCTTTTTGAATTCGTTTAGCAATTACAATTGGATCATGTCCAAAAAGATGAGCTGTTTGTTGCATGTCTAGAAAGCACTCATCTATTGAGTAAACGTGTAGATCTTCAAGCGCTACATATTTTGTATAGATTTCCGTAATTTGATTTGAAATTTCAACGAACCTTTTCATTGTTGCATTCACAATAATAATGTTTGGATCTTTTGGGATTTCATATAACCTTGTTGCTGTGGAAATACCTAATTTTTTAAGTTCAGGAGTCGCAGCCAACACAATAGATCCATTTCTATTCACATCCCCAACGACAGCTAATTTTACTTTCAGTGGATCTAACCCTCTCATAACACATGCACAACTGGCAAAAAATGAACATAGATCTATGCAGAAAATCATTCGATTCATACATTTTGAGTAATCAAACATCGTTTTACCCTCCAAAAACAGAACACTTGTTCTCATTATAGACCTTTTGTTTTGAGTTATACAACCTTTTTTTATTAAAAATATGGTACGTGAAATTATCATGATACGTGAACTTATAAAAATCATTGAAACAAATTACCGTAATAATTAAAAACTTTTTTTATTATAAAAATAACGAAAATTCATTATAATATAATTAAATAGGAAAGACGTAACTAGTAAGGAGGATAGAAACACATCTGGATAATCTCAAAATAGGAGGGAAAATATTAATTTATGTATGGAGGAAGAAATAGAGAAAAAGCCACTGATAATGGGTTCATATACCCTATTTTCCATAAAATAATTTCCTTATTATTCTATATAAATGTGGTGGAATTAATTAAATGGATAGCAATTAAATTCGTATTATTTTTTCACCGCCACTCATCAGATATTGATTACTTGAACAGAAAAAAAAGAAAAGCACGTAATATTGCTGTTGATATCTTTATTTGTTTGAAATTTATCTTTATTGGGTTCGTTTGGTATCAGCAAATTAATAATATATACGTTGTGGCAATTACAATTTACCTCTTACTTATGAATTCATTTACTTATTTTTATTATCATATTTGGGAAGAAGGAGCAATTAAAAGTTCTTTCGCTACACTTCACCGTACAAGACGAAAGTTTATCAGTCTGTTTCAATCATTTATCTATATGATTTTATCATACGGATATCTATTTCAAATCCCATTTACATCAGCATTTAAATGGGAAAGTTCAGGGGCTACATTTTCACAAGCTTTCTTATTTAGTTTATCAAATACTTTCCCATTAAGTTACAATAGTGTTCAGGCTCTTACAGAACTCGGACACTATATTAGAGCCTCTCAAGTTCTATTATCCTTTTTATTTATTACAATTATATTAACTCAATCTATTCCAGAGGAAAATCAGTAAGGGAGTGTTTTTAATGGCTTATCGTAATAAGACCTATATATGCTTCGACGGTGATGAAGATATGCATTACTATCGTCTCATAACAGCATGGAAGGCAAGGGATGGAAAAGAGTTTAATTTTCACAATGCTCATGATCTTTATCCAATGCAAAAAAGTAAGTTAGATGATAATGATGAAGCATATATTAAAAGTAAACTTCACCAACGTTTCTTGAATACAAAATGTCTCATTGTACTTGTTGGGCAAAAAACCAAAAATTTATATAGATATGTACGTTGGGAAATAGATGTAGCTTTACAACTTGACATCTCTATATTAGTTGTTAATTTGAATAAAAAAAATGGCATAGATCGTACCTTATGCCCTGCTATTCTTAGAGAAGAATTAGCTTTACATATACCATACTCCAGAGATGCTATTGTAAGAGGAATAGATAATTGGCCAAATAGACACAAAATACACAGAAAACAACAAGACACAGGTCCTTATCGATATACAGACCTTGATCATTCTTAATAAGTAGGACCCCTTGAATATATTTATTGAAGGGGGGAATTTAAATATGATACGCGAAAATCTTGTTTTCATAATTCAAACAAGAAAACAAATTGAGAGTGATCCATTTATGGTTTCTTATAAATTCGACATATTCTCAATCAATTTATATAAAATAACAGAAAATAAATTATCAATCTATGAAAAAACAAAAAGCTGAATCCCTTCTTACAGAAGGAGTTTCAGCTTTTTATTTTGGTTGCATACCTGTTGCAACAAGTTGCCATTAGGATAGTGTATCAGCAACTTGTAGCTATTACTATGAATGCTAGATTCCACAAAATTATTACAAGTTTTTTCACTTTATTATTTTGTTTATTATATGCGTTTAAGATTTAAAACATGTTAATTAATTGACATGTTTTAAACATTGAACTTTAGGACAAGCTAATAGTAAAAAACTTAGATTAATTGAGGTGAATATAATGGATTGGTTTGATATTGGCAAACCCAGAAGTAAATTTGGTAAATTCCTAGATAAGCACCATTTAACTCAACAAGATATAGCTAAAGAGAGTGGCGTTAGTAGAGGAACCATTAGTCGGTTGTGTAAAGGAAGTGCTTTTCATCCATCTCTAAAAAACGGGAACAAAATTATTAGAGCTTTAAAAAAGTTAACTAATAAAAATGTAGATCATCAAGATTTTTGGTTTTAATCAAAAAATATCATTCATCACAAAAGTTCTCATAAATACATTTTGTTTTACAGCATATTGTTCTAATTTGGATTGCCGATAGTCTGATAATGTGAAAAAATTAATTACCGGAACAATAGCATTCTGTCTTTTATAGATATCTGTTATATGGCCATATAACTGTATTTTATGTTCGTTTGCCTTCATATGTTGCAATCGATCTATTTCAACGAAATGGGGAACATTATTTTCAAAATACGTTGCGTCAGGAATAATCTGATACCGTTGACCATTGATTGAAAACTCTATAGATCTTTCTGTTTTCCATTCTGGAAATCCAAGCCACATCCAGCCTTCGTTTCTCATTAATATGTGTTGTAATTGACTGCTTTTCTTTACTTCCCTTGTAATTCCTAATAAATCACGCCCTTTTTTATTTAAATAATATACATGCTCACGAACTATTTTAGTAATATGACAATACGGCGTCAGATCTTTTAATACACGATTTGCATTTCGAATACTTCCTAGGCAGTGGATGGCTTGCAATTGCCTCCTGGTTGCAAAATCTAACTTACTCAAAGTAGATAAAATCTCGATTTGTCTCGCTTTCTGTTTGAGCGTTTGATGCCTCATTTTGTTTCACCACCTTGTATTTCTTCAGTAACTTCCACATGTCTGTATCCTTTAAATAAGGTACCTGGATTTCCTCTGTACGATCTGTTTTAAACAATGCTCTTCCTGGAAGAGACGGCAAATCCTCGAGTCCTGATTCATCCAAAGCAACTTGTGAAGCGACCGTCGTTGGTAATCGAAAGCCTATTTTCGCATCAGCATTTTGTTTAATTTGTCTTGGCAATGTATCAGAGGTTGGATATTGCGTACAAAATATCAGCCGGAATCCTAAACCACCTCCGATTCTTGCGATTTCAGATAGCATCTCCTGACACATGAATAATACATCACGTTGTTTTTTAGGTAATCCTTGTGTTGGACAAAGATTTGCTCCTTCATCTACTATGA
Source organism: Bacillus sp. P4_D3 (assembly GCF_056401855.1). NCBI lineage: Bacteria > Bacillati > Bacillota > Bacilli > Caryophanales > Bacillaceae > Bacillus > Bacillus sp. P4_D3. The sequence goes on along the minus strand of NZ_JBFUIN010000037.1, from coordinate 9,345 downwards.
TGAAGCAACGTTCTCTAATTGATGTGTCTATGATATTGGTAAAATAGGACTTCTTCATCATTTCAATCTGTTTTATCATCTTTTCGCGTACTCTCCCCAACATCTCTAACGCCCGTTCCGGGTTTTCAGCTACTTCTACAACTTGGGATAGATCTTCATAAGGACTAAATTCTAGCCCTTCTTTCAGATCAACAATAAAAAATTTCACGTGTTGAGATTGTTGTAAAATTAAACTTGTCATCACATTTTTTAAGAATACTGTCTTTCCAAAACGAGTCATTCCACTTACACACATATGAGGTGTCTTCTCAAAGTCATGATATACATATTTATCTAACGCTTTCCCCACCATAACGCTCCATGTATGCTCTTTTAATAGATCCTTAGACCAATTCCACATTTCAGGTATTTGTTGGCTAAATACTCGAATATGAAGCTCTCTTTGGTGAAACGATATTTTAACAGGTTTATATAGGCCTTCTTCTAATACTTCAGCAAACTTTTGGATAAGTTGACTAGGTACACCAAGTGGTAACTTGTAAACATAATTCATACTTATATCATCTTTAATTTCTTTTATAAAAATGGGGTATTGTAATTCACCTTTATGTTGAACACATATCTTTGTAATTTCAAAAAACGTTGCAATTTTTTTCTTATCACTCATTCCGTTACTTTGATAAAAATAAGCTACAGTTATAAAGGTTGCTGGGATTAATAAAAGTGACAACATTCCCTCCATACCTCCTTAAGGTAGTTGAGCCTGTATGGAAGCTTAGAAAAAGCTGTTTAAGATGCGCTATTATAATTACTTTCAACTACCAGATGTAATACTAACGTAGAAACACATCTAGTATATCCATTAGAACGTACCAAACACTCCCAATCAACAAGCATTTAAGACCCGCACGTAGCAACCAACCTGGAAGATAAAGACCTTTCTTCTTCAGCAATTTTATTCCTAAAACTGAAGCTCCGGTCACGCCATATACAATCCCTAGCTCTCCAATGATTGTCATGTTTATCTCATCCTTTCTGTTTGATAGATAAATTCCCCTTCCGATCTCTATAAAGTTGATAATCATCCAGTAGCTCATTCCATGACAATGCATGTTCTTCGCCGTATAACTCCTCCTCAATTTTTTGACTTAAATAATAGTAACTTCGGTATTGTTGGTCCAGGTATACTTCGTGACGTAACATATGCTCTTGTATAGCGCATATGTTTTCTTCATTTTTATTAGCTTTGTACATTTGATTCAATGTTCGAGAAGAATACAGATAAGGTGTACTATACAGCATTTGATATTGACTCATATGTCTTCACCATCCATATAGATTTCTAGATACACTAAATACATATGATAATGATACGGATTTTCGAATTTGTCCCCAAAAAAATACGTCATTCCTATTTTGGAATGACATTCGACAAAAATCTTAAATTCTTTGAAACTGTGCTAATAACAAGAAAACCACCCTTTCTTCCGCCGTCGCAAGCAGAAAAAGGGTGGTTTTCTTAAAAATAAATGATAATTGATAGAGACCACTTGACGGTAGCAGTTATCAAAAGAGGAGCACATGTTGGTAGCATGTGCTCCTCTTTTTTATTGTATGATTTTTTTAATCAGTTATATACCTGATTAAAAAATATTGTTTCCTAATTTATTCCTTTTATAAGTGGTTCGAAAGTAAAATCAAAAATTGTAAATTAATCTTTTCAGTTATTTTAGTAACAATGTAATTGAAGAGTAGTTAATAAAATCTAATATAAATATATATCTTATATATATTAAAAATATAAAGATAAAACTTATATAGGACCGGCAAATGTATGTATATCCTTACTGTAACATACACTTTTAACATCTCATTACGTAAAAAATCATAAATGGTAGAATCTCACAACGGAAAAATAGGCAATATTATGATCTAAAGTCTACAAATAATCATAAATGAAATTTAGTATTCCTACATAAAAAATGAAACAAATTGATACATTGTTTAACATATTTATTCAATCGTAAAATTTCATGTGAATTCACTGAATCTCAACAATCTTATTGTATTTACCCACAAAAGATTCACATTATGTGTTAATTAATCAACATTATTAAGATCTAGCACATAACTCACATTAATATTGATGATTTTTGATAGATGAAGGCGTATAAGCTATATATATCAATGATAATTGCACAAAATTACTCACATTATGTGTTATTTATCTACTTATCCACGAAATTTAATTTTTTTCTTATGATTTCTTGTAGATATTTGAATGTATTTAGACAACTCATAACATGTTTTTATGAAAGTATGTGTGGAAATTGAGATAGGTATCACACTATTTTTGTATATGATTGCATAAAAAAAGACTCTATTATGAATAGAATCGAGTAAAGTTACTTATTGTGAAGAATGAGTAAAATTATTCACAATAAACGTATCAACACGAATAGCCCTCTATCTTGAATTTTTTTCAAAAATAGAGAGCTGATTATGATTAATTCGTTTTCATTGCTGTCAGTACTTGCTCAGCTGTTGTTACTGGGATACCAGCGCGTATTAACTGTTCAAAGGCACGCATAAATGTAATTAAATTAAAGTTATCTGGTACTTCAATAACGCGAAGCTTTTCTTTCGGTAATCTATCTATCTTTTCAATGAACAATTCCCGAACATCACTAGGAATAGAGCGCTCTTTATGTCCTCTTGCCTTTAAGAGTTCACGTATTTCTATTTCTAAAGCCATATAAGCGTTTAGGTGTGTACCTTGTTCATAAGCGTACTTTCTAAACAACGTTTCTTCTTGATACTTTAGATAGTTGCGKTGATACGATTCCTCTGTAACAGGTACAGCAAATTTGTAGTTTAGTAACTCATACGTTTTGCGGAACAGCTTTTTGATGTTTCGCAGAGAGTACATAGAGAAATGCAATCCGAAATCAAATACAGCTTGTTCTTTATGTTCTTTCGGAACATGTTGTGTAATCAGAGGATAAATACCTTCTTTAGCCGCTGTATCAAGAATTTGATATTGTGATGTTTGATTTAATAATTTCTTCAGTGTATATACTAACTTGCTTGGATATTCTTCATTACGATCTATCATGTCACGTAAGCTATGAATTACGCTTCGAATTTGTCGATGGCATGTATATTTAAGTACATGGATAAACTTGTTCATGTCTTGTGTAAATTCACCAATATTCATTTCTTGTAGTACGGATTCGATAAAACGAGCTTTACGAGCATAAGTAAGCTTTGGTGTGAATGGATCGCGATACTGTACTTCTCCTGTTTCTTTTGCACATAAGAAATCCGTATGTAAGGATAGATATAGAGTTGTATATCTTTTTTTATTCTTAACCCCTTTTTGTAATTTACAAATTTTGAATAGTGAAGTCCCTGTACATGGTAATGCAGTTGTTAATTCTGTCATAACTGCGCGGATTTGATGTGGATATTTTTTATGTAAAAAGCGGTACATCCCACCAAAATGAGTTTTATTCCCTTTTTCATCTTGTTTGTCTAAGGAACGTTTTAGTGTAGTTTCACTGTGCTGTTGCATAGCAATATCTAAGAATAGCTTTTTAGATGCAACTGATAGCTCAAAGAAAGCTTTCGTAAATACCACGGGGCTAATATAAACATATGCATTGGCCTTTTCAGTTTCTTCATTCATAAAATGAGTTAATTTAATTGTATATCGGCCATCTAATTCATTTTCAATCGTAATAATGTTATGTATACTTAATTTCTTTAATGCAATATAGAATTGAGAATGCTGTATGTAAGCAAATTCTTCTTTATATAGTTTGTAATCTTCCCACATCATATGTATTGTTACATTTGGAATGATTCCATTCGTGTAACATTTTTTATGTAGATATAAGAAGACTTCCAAATCTGCGTTTGTAAGGCCATATAATTTATGCTTTCTTCCCATTGTTTCCGAAATAGCAGATAGTGTACGACGTGAAAAAGATGGTTTAGCCTGTGCTACGAAGCCATCCACATCGGCAATGCGCTCCTCATATGTCATATGATCAACAATATCCTCAAGGTATGTATCTTTATAGCTGTAGTATTTCTCTTCGAAAGTTTCAACAAGTTTTTGCCAAGACTTCAGTGTTACTAAAACTGCATTTGTAGATTGTCCATTTAGACTACGTTGATTACGAATAATAAATGATTTTCCCATCTTTTTCACCTCCTACCTATAAATTCAGAAATAAATGCCAAAACACTATAAAATATACCAATTTTGATTATACCAAATCGAAATTTGCTGAAATGCGTCCCTTTAAGAGAAAAAATAAAAAGATGAAACGCCCTTTAATCCCTTGTGTATCAAGGGGTTTCAGACTTCTTGAAATTTTTTTTATGGACATGATATGGCTATGGATTTTCATATTGGTAGAAAAGAAGGGAAATAGCAAAAAAACCTTGTAAACATGATTAAATCAACGGTTATATCGATTTTTAAAAAAATAAAAGGGACATGATATGGCTATGGATTTTCATGTTTATAATTGTGAATTAAACAGATGAACCCTTTTAAATAGTGATGTTAATGGGGTTTATCTGTAATTTTATAATTACAAAAGGAACATGAAGTGGCTAGGCTAGTTTTCATGTTTGGGTAAAAAAGGGGACATCATACAGCTATGGATTTTCATGTTGCATAAATACATGAAAATAGGGTTATAAACATGTAAAGCCTTAATATAAAAAGGTTTATGGGGGCTTCTTCTGAAAAAAAGGGACATCATATAGCTATAAATTTTCATAACGAATTGTATAGGTGTAGTAGAAAAGCTTATATATCAAGCTTTAAGCATTTTTAGAAAAAAATTTCGAGTTAGTAAAAAGAGTTACATAATGTCATTTTTGTTTCATGTTTTGATGGAAAGGGACATGATATGGCTATAAATTTTCATTTTGATGAATTTGGGGTGTTCGAAGTAACATTAATATTTTAATCCTTACATTTTTTTACTTTTACTTCTCTTTTAACGAACTTCAGCCAGAATTCTCCTTCCTCTAAGCGAAGCGTAGGTGGGAGATGAATGGCCCGACCTAACAAAAGTACTTCTGAGTGGTAAAGCATCGTAAAATTTGTTTATAATAGAGTTATTAGAACAAATATTCGGAGGTGACGACATAATGAAATTGAACTACAGGTTTGAAATCTATCCTACAATAGAACAACAACATACATTAGAGAGATGGATTTCCATTTGTCGTCAGCAATATAACTCCGCTTTGCTAGATAAACAACGATATTATAAACAAAACAAAAAAGACTTAACACGGTATGAATTACAAAATCAGCAAAAACTTGATAAAAAGATATATCATTTCTTAAAAGAGGTTCCTTCGCAACCTTTTCAGGAAGTGTTTGCGCGCTTGGAAAAAGCCTATAAAAAGTTCTTTAAAAAGGATGCTGGCTATCCAAAAATGAAAAGTTTTAAAGAATATCGTTCTATTACTCTTACTCAATTTGGTATGTTCAAATATAAAAAGAAGGATGGTTCCTTGGGGACAAGCCGTCGTATGTGTTCTCTCACAAAAGGCGGTAAACTTCTTATCTCGAAATTAGGGGTCATTGATATCAAATGGCACCGTAAATTAGATGGCCGCGTTAAACAAGTTGTCATAAAACATCAAGGAAACCGTTGGTTTGCGACTTTTTGTGTTGAAAAACACGTAAACCAAGATTCTATTTGTGATGCAAATAAAACAACTGGTATTGATGTAGGCATCAAAAAATTTGCGGTTCTATCTAATGGAGAAGAAGTTCAGAATCCTACGTTCTTACGCAAAGAAGAGCGTAAATTAAAACGTGCGCAACGTAAACATTCAAAAATGAAAAAAGGTTCGAAGAGCTGGTGCAAGCAAGTAGACAAATTACAACAAATTCATACGAAGATAGCGAATCAACGTAAGGATTTCTTGCACAAACTAAGCTTCCGATTAACCAACAGCTATGGTGTAATTTGTATAGAAGACCTAAAAATCAAAAATATGGTACGTAACCGTCACCTAGCAAAATCCATCCACGATGCAGGTTGGGGGATGTTCCGTACATTCCTCTCCTACAAGGCAAAACGAAATGGTGGATGTTTGGTAATGGTAAAACCGCACTACACGTCACAAAAATGTTCGAATTGCGGGGAAACAGTTAAGAGATCACTTTCTGTTCGTACGCACGTATGCAAACAATGTGGTACTGTACTGGATCGTGACCACATTGCAGCGATTAACATTGAAAAAGCCGGCTTAACGCAAATTGCGTATCAGCCAACATATTAAATGTACATAACATCTATATAACTGTAGGGCAAGGTCTTGTCCGAACAGTATAATCTACGCCTGTGGAGAGCGTGTAAGACCGAATCTCGTAARAGATAGGCAATGCTTGTAGAATCAGGAATCCCCCACTTCAAGCGGTGATAATCGGTAAGTGGTGGGTAGTTCACAGCTACAGTAACTATGTTTTTAAGGTGAAATTAGAGCGAGATGAATAAAATGTCGAAAATATAAGAATTTTTTGTTTTTTTTGTTGATTTATGTTTTTTTTAATGTTAAACTCATAACAACAAAGAAAGAGTAAACGAAAACCCTTAGCGATTAAATTATCAGAATTTTCATTCTTTTTAGTGGTTTACTCCATGTGATTTACACGTTTGTGTATTGCTTTTCCACTCTTTCTTTGTTTTTCCCTATAAAAGAAAACAACCTGTTTTTATCCAATTTGTTTTCTCTTGTAAAGATGTAATTTGTTTTTTTATAACAGTTGGAACTACTATTTTAAAAATTATTGTTGTTTAGGGGGGATAGCTAATAGTTTGGACATGTAATGAAGAGTTTTTATTAAAATGGAGTGGATCCAGAAAGAGGTGAAAAATAAGAAATTTGGATGTTAGTTTTTTAATTTTAGAAAAGGAAGAATAAAAATATAGTGGACATACAATTACAATAAAGGAATGCAGTATAGATCAGTATACTTGCATTCCTTTGCTATGAAATTGTATGGTGTTTGTTTAAGAAAGATAAGATAGTATAAATTATGCTTTGTATCGGCTTATTAATCTATTTATTTATATATAACAAATAATAGAACTTTGTATTTATAAATAATATTACTGAAAATCTACTAGAAAAAGAGCTAATGGATGAAAGATAGGTTATTGTATAAGTACTTGTATAATTGCTATTTGGATTTTACAAATCGATTCAGTCTTGTATAATCAGTTACAGAGTGGGCTATAAGTATGCAAACTAGAGCCCTTAACATGTTAAGGGTGAAATGAAAGAATTGAATATTCTGACTGTATTTCTAGTTTTATAAAAAGGAACATCATATAGCTAATTATTTTCAAATTAAGATCAATAATAACTAAATGTATATAAGGAGCCGAATTTAAATGGAAGACGTTCTACAATTGTTTAGAGACGCACTATCAATAACGGAACAACTGTATAAACAAGATGAGCAATTGTGGCATAAATGGGTTTCCTATTATGTTGAGGTTGAAGCAGATCAAAGTAAAATTGTGACTTCAGAATACCTTTCTCCATCATTTTCAATGCTTGTACAGTGGTTAGAGCAACAACAAAGAAAAGGTGTTTCTCCTCTAGATATATTTAAAAATATAGATAAATACAGATTAATTATTCATGAGACTATAGGTGTCTTTATTGAACAAGAGTTTCGTAAAAATCAGACAGCTAGTACTATAGTGCACACAGCAACAAGTGAATCAGATGCGAACATATTGAATGAAAACTATTTAGAAGTAAATAACTCCGCGGTCTATTATAAGTTAAGAGATGGAATAGCTAAAAATCAATTTGAAGAAGATGAAAACACACGGTTAAAATCTTATCCTATTGAAACAAAGGATAGTAATGGAGTGGCACAGCTTTCCTCTCATAAAGATGAAGATCTAAAGTTAACGAATATTGAAGAGACAGCAAGATGGAATACATTAGTAGATGGTGTAATGAGTAATATGGATGATCTAACTGCAGATTGTTTAGATACCATCACGATTCAATGGTTGAATGAAGCAAAATCGCCTGATGAATTTATTGATTTTTCATATGAACAAGTTTTAGAAATGTGCAGTATTTCAAAGGCTAAGGCAAATGGTGTCGAATATTATAGGGTAGAAGATAAAATTAAAGTTGCGAAGCGGATTGCGGCCCTAGCGAGTATTTTTATATATCTAAATGATGACAATGAAGTAGTCGTATTAAATGATCGCGCTGAAACAGGTAAGCATTATGAAGTAAAACGCGAGGTAATTAAAAGACTATTTGTTTTAGATTCCGTAGTTCTATGGAGAGATAAAAACACAAACGAATACATGGGGATAGAATCGTGTCGAATCAAACCGGGAAGTTTCTTATCCGGATATCTATATGGATCTAATAGTACTACAGCATTATTATCAAAAAAGGCACTTGAATATAATAGTTATAGACACAAATATCATAAAAGATTAATTCGATATTTGACATGGCAATGGAGAATACGTCAAATGTTTTCTAGCTTACAAAGACCTTATTCTATAGGTGGAGATAAAGGTTTGTTAGCAGTTATGGGTATAAATCAAAAACAAAAACCTAATCGTATCCGCGAACAATTAGAAAATGTTCTTAGTGATTTAGAAAAAGAAGAAGTAATTTCTCATTGGGAATATCATAATGGTTTAGAAGAAGAAAAACTGACAAAGAAGAATTGGTTTAAAAACTATTATTCACAGTTAGGAATAGTAATATTGCCACCCAAAGAATTAATTAGTTCAATGGAAAACTTAGCGAAAAAGAAAACAATTGATACAATAGATGAGGAAAGTCATCCAGTAAAAATTGTAGAAAAACCATTAGATACGAATGAAAATGAACAACTTATCAGGGAGAAAATAGAGTTTATTCATATGAAGAAGAATATAACTATGCGAGAACTATCAATAGAGATAGGTATATCACAGCCTACTCTTTCTAGATTCTATAATAAAAAAACAAAGCGTCTCTCTAGTACGGCGAGAAGCAAATTAAACCAATGGTATAAAAGACAAATGATCATCGATAAAATGTAAGTTAAAGCTAAAAATTAGTATTAAAAAGAGTCCTAGAAATAGGACTCTTTTTAATGTAGTTATTGAATTTTCCTGTTTTAAAATATACTAATTAATATAGAAATATCCCTATTTAGAAACAGGGATATTTCTATATTAAAAAGGAGATTATAGTAGTGTTATGTGGTATATGCAATAGAAACAGTAATGTATATTATTCCAGTAACTTATCCAAAGCTCTCTCCTATAC
>NZ_JBFUIN010000036.1:0-22740 GCF_056401855.1 Bacillus sp. P4_D3 | reverse complement strand
CAGTAATGTTAGGGGAATGATTTTGAAATTGAAGAAATTGAAACTACAACCGAGAATTACATTAACTATTAGTACACTTATTCTTGTTGTACTGCTGTTAACGAGTTATTTATTTTACTATATATTATCTGAAACAGTAGAAGAGCAAATTGGAAAAAGGGCGTTGCATGTTGCGAAAACAGTTGCTGCTATACCGGAAATCGGGGAAGCTTTTCAAAAAGAAAATCCAGCTTCTATTATTCAGCCAATTGCAGAAAAAATTCGAATCGAAACAGATGCTGACTTTATTGTAGTTGGAAATAAAGATGGTATTCGTTATGCACATCCTAAGCGAGAGAAAATAGGAGAAGCTATGGTGGGCGGAGATAATAAAGGGGTCCTATTAGAAGGGAAAGCTTACGTTTCGGAAGCAACAGGATCATTAGGACCTTCATTACGCGGAAAAGTCCCAATTCGTAATCAGGATAATGAAATTATTGGTGTAGTATCTGTTGGTTTTTCAATGGACGATATTCATGGAGCGATAGACGTGTATGGAAAGCGTGTGTTTTGGATTACAATAACAGGTCTGTTAATTGGGATAATTGGCTCTGTATATTTAGCAAAAAGTATTAAGCGGATGATGTTTGGAATGGAGCCAGAAGAAATTTCATCTTTATACGAGGAGCATAGTACAGTTATTCAATCTGTACGTGAAGGGATTGTAGTAATCGATAAAAATGGAATGGTTAGTTTAGTCAATCAAGCGGCATACGATATCCTTTCTTTAGATAAACAACAAAATATAATGGGAGAATTTATTTTAGATGTTATTCCTAATTCATCGATACTGGATGTACTTCAAACCGGAGAAGAACAATTTGATCGCCAATTAAATATAAAGGGACAGGATGTTATTGCCAATCGTCTACCTATTAAAGTTAATCATAAAGTAACTGGTGTAGTATCCAGCTTACGCCTGAAATCTGAAATGGATCAATTAACAGCAGAATTGTCTCAAACGCGGCAATATACAGAGGCATTGCGGGCACAAACGCATGAATATAATAATTTATTATATACGCTTTCAGGTCTTATCCAATTAGAGTCGTATGAAGATGCTTTAGAGCTTATTCATAAGGAAACAGCAGTATATCAAGAATTCGTTCAATTTATTATGAAACGAATTCAAAATCCGTGGTTAGGCGGGATTTTAATTGGATTTTATAATAGGGCGCGAGAGTTGAAGATTGATTTTATGTTAGATCGGGAAAGTAGTTTAGAAAAGTTAAGTCCGCATATTGAGAGTAATTACGTTGTTTCTATTTTAGGGAATTTGATCACGAATGCATTTGAAGCAATTGAAAGAAATCACGAGCATGATAAGAAAGTAAGAATGTTTGTAACAGACATTGGAGAAGAAATATTAATTGAAGTGGAAGATTCAGGACAAGGTGTTCATGATGAAATAATTACAAGCATATTTTATAAAGGCTTTTCGACGAAAGCGGGCGAAAAACGTGGATATGGGTTAGCAAAAGTGAAAGAGTTAGTGGAAGATTTAAATGGAAGTATTGCGATTGAAAAAGGGGATTTAGGTGGTGCTTTATTTATCATTGCATTACCGAAAGAGAGAGGCGAATTGTAATGAATGAGGGGATTGAAGTATTGATTGTAGAAGATGATATTCGGATTGCGGAAATTCATCGTCGTTTTACTGAAAAAATTGAGGGGTTTAAAGTAATTGGAACAGCAACGACTGGGGAACAGGCGAAGGAATGGTTAGAGTTTGTAAAGCCGCAACTCGTTTTATTAGATGTATATTTACCTGACATGCAAGGGACTGAACTCGTCACATATATTAGGCATAATTTGCATGATACAGATATTATTATGATTACAGCCGCATCAGAGACGGATGTAGTGCGGCATGCTTTACGAGGCGGAGTAACAGATTATATCGTAAAGCCACTTACATTTGATCGGTTTAAAACAAGTTTAGAAAGTTATCAAAAGAAGATTACGAAGTTAAAGAAAAATGCTCAATTATCTTCAGAACAGATTGAACATCTATGGTCCCAAAGAGGGGTGCAGGCAAATCAAATAGAATATGCACCAAAAGGAATCGATCCTTTAACGTTAGCAAAAATAAAAAAGCATATGTTAACTGTTAATGAGGAGGGAATTACTGCAGAGATGCTAAGTTCAATGGTAGGTGTAAGCCGATCAACTTCGAGGCGCTATTTAGAGTATTTGATCTCTGGAAAGAAAGTGCATGCAGAGCTTATATATGGAAGTGTGGGGAGGCCAGAAAGAAGGTATTTCCGCGTTTCTTCATAGGGGACTTTCACAACAATAAAAACAGTAGAGGATTACATTTCCTCTACTGTTTTTTCTAGTTTCATCTTATATTGGAATAATTCCAATTGCAATTCCAGTAATCAACATAACCATTGTCGTTCCAACAGCCCAAAGTAAAGTAAATCGTTGGTGTTCACCAAAATCAACCTTTGCCATACCGACTAATAAATAAGTGGAAGCAACGAGGGGACTCAGTAAGTGAACAGGTTGACCGAGTAACGAAGCACGTCCCATTTCTGCTRCACTAATTCCGTAAGCTGTAGCAGCTTTCGTTAAAATAGGTAATACACCGAAGTAAAAAGCATCATTAGACATGAAAAATGTGAACGGCATACTTAGTAAAGCTGTAATAATTGGAAGCTGGGGGCCAAGTGCATCTGGTATAAGAGTAACAACACTTTGAGCCATCGCATCTACCATTTTTGTTCCAGATAGAATACCTGTGAAAATTCCAGCAGCAAAGACGAGAGAAACAAYCGCTAATACGTTTCCAGCGTGAGACGCAATACGCTCTTTTTGTTGTTCTAAGTTAGGGTAGTTAATCATAACAGCAATAGCAAAAGCGACTGTAAATAAAACAGGTAACGGCATAACTTCTAGTATGAGACAGACGAGGAGGGAAGCAGTTAATAAAAAGTTAATCCATAGCAGTTTCGGGCGTTTATGTATTTCAGCTTCAACTGTCGCAGCTTGCTCATCCATTGTTTGCATGTGTTTTAAGTATTGCACATCCATAATTCCTAAACGTTTTCTTTCTTTTTTTCCAAGATAGTAGGCAACGAAAACTACCCAAATTGCACCAGCAATCATTCCTGGTATAAGTGGTGTGAAGAGTTCTGATGCATCAAGTCCAAGAGCACTCATAACCCGAGCTGTTGGTCCACCCCAAGGTGTAAGATTTGTCACACCTGCTCCTAACATAACAACCCCAGCTAATATAAGTGGATTCATCCCAAGACGTTTATATAGTGGATACATTGCGGAAACTGTAATCATATATGTTGTTGTTCCGTCCCCATCTAATGAAACGATAATAGTAAGGATAGCCGTACCAACAACAATTTTTAAAGGATCACCTTTTACAAATTTCAAAATTTTACTAATGACAGGATCAAATAAACCGCTATCAATCATAATCCCAAAATATAAAATGGCGAACATAAGCATAATACCAGTAGGTGCTAACTTTTTAATACCGTCTAACATCATAGGCCCCATATTTGCATAAAATCCACCAATTAATGCGAAAATAATTGGAATTAATATTAATGCTACTAATGCTGACATACGTTTAGTCATAATCAAAAACATAAAGACAAATACCATTGCAAATCCAAGTAATGCTACCATGTAATCTCCCCCTCAAAAAAATGATTGCGCTTTCAATATAAAACGAAAATTCAGATAAAAGGTTTTTTATTTATAATAAAAGGTTCAATTCGAATGGTAAATAATTAAAGAAATAACATCATTAGAAACATAATCTTTATTTTGATCATTTTGTTCACGAGGTAATTTTGAATTTTTAAAAAGATAAATGCTTTCGTACAAGAATGGTAGAATAAGGTGAAAAAGAGAAGCGCGTGAAGTAGGGAGTAGATTTTGAATGGAAACAAGAATAGAAGAAATTTATAGTTCATGTACAGGAATAGTAGAAGAGATTTTTATTAATGAATCCTCTTACGTATATGAATGGGAAAAATTAATGATGATCCGAAAGCATGATGGTGAGCTTGAAAAAATTGGGGTTGGGATCAGTGGAAATATAAGATTAGTAAATGTAGAAGTTGGACAGGAAATTAGTGCGGATACATTATTAGTTAAGATAGAAGATGATTTGTTAATTACTGGTTGTGAATGATGAGAGATGTGTAGAAATAACTGCACATCTCTTTTTTGTTCCATATATTACAAAAAGAACAATGTTTTTTCACAAATCTCACACAACTTTTTGATATTCTCCTAGTTGAGTACAATGAATAAATTTTTAGGAGTAATGTATTGTCATTAATGGGGAGGAAATAGGGATGAGAGTAAAGTATGCTGTGCTTGTTATATGTTTATGCTTCGTATTTACAATAGTAGGATGTGGGAAAAAGGACATAGAAGCTATTGCGGTTGATGAAAAAAATGATAAGTGTGATATTTGTCAAATAGGGGTAATGGATAATCAATTCGCAACAGAAATTATTTTAGATAATGGAAAAGCCTTAAAGTTTGATGATATTGGCTGTATGTATAAATGGATGGATAACAATAAAAATGAGAAGACGAAAGAAAAGTTTGTACGAGACTATAATACGAAAGATTGGGTTCTATTACAGGACGCAACTTATGTATATGATAAAACAATAACAACACCTATGGCTTATAACGTGATCTCGTTTAAAGATAAAAAAGATGCGGAAAGTTTTGTATCTAAATATAAGGGGAAGGTCCTTTCCGACAAAGAATTATCAGAGCATAAGTGGGAAATGAATAAAGAGATGATGGGGAAACCGAAAAATGGGAATAGCGGAGGACATTCTCATTAATACGAAAAAGTAGCTAGAGTAAGGACAACCACCCCAAGGTTGTCTTTTTCTATTGTTAGTGAGATGCAAATAGAAAGATAAAAGGTGTAAAATGGTTAGAAGAACAGTTACAATATAAAATAGTGACATCTTTAGGGGAATTAAGGGTAACAAAGATGTACAAGTATCGCTGAAACATGCTAAACTAATTGCTCCATAATATTAATGATGGAGCTGGGTGGCATATCATTCCAAACATGAATTATATGTTGAGAAAACATGAGCATAAGTATACTATGACAATTGAAGAAGGAATATAAGGTACTTATGGATAAATCTATTGAAGAAGAGTTATTGCATGTGATGGAGGAATGGTTAAGAAAACATTATCTTTCATAGGAGCTGTAGTTGTGAGAAAACAAAAAATTTTATTATGTACATTATTAGGACTTTTAATGATGGTAGTGGCTTGTGATAAGCAAGAAGAACCTGAATCGAAACCGGTTCACGTGAAAAACGAAAAAAAGCAAGAAAAGCATAAAGAAAAGGAAAAAGATAAAGAAGAGACTGGTATAAATTTAATGGATAAGCAATTATTGCTTTCTGCGACCCTAGGTGATACAGAAACGACTATGAAATTAATAAAGGACGGGGCAAATATAAACGTAGAGGGCGATAATGGAGAAACACCTATCTTGGCAGCGGTGTATCAAAATCATATAGAGACAGTTAAAGCGTTAATTGATGCAGGAGCCGATATTGAAATCCAAGATGAAAAACAAAGCAATCCATTTCTTTATGCTAGCAGAGAGGGCTATACAGACATCGTAAAACTACTAATTAATGCAGGTGCTAATACGAAAGAAACTACTAGGTCGGGTGGAACAGCATTAATTTCTGCATCAGAGCGTGGTCATGTAGAGGTCGTAAAAGAATTATTAGAACATACGGATATTGATGTGAATTATAAAAATAATCGTGGTGGGACAGCATTATTAGAAACGATTGTGTTAGGAAATGGTAGTGACAGCCATAAAAGGGTAATTCAAATGCTTATTGAGCATGGAGCGGATGTAAATATGGCTAACAATGAAGGGAATACGCCATTGCAACATGCTGAAAAAAGAGGTTTTAAAGATATTGCGAATATGTTGAGGGTAGCTGGAGCGAATGAAGTTATGCAACAGCAACCTATAGGGTAACTGGAAGTAAATGAGTATTAGATAAAGCAACAAATAGAGCGAGTAGTATTTCAGCTCGTACGAGTCAAAAATAAAAGAAAGCCGTATCCATAAGAGGGATGCGGCTTTCTTTTATTAAGGCAAAGTTAAGAAATGGACTTTATAATAAATCTTCAAAAGTATATCCAATCCAAACTATTAGATGTAAATAATTAAAAAAGCCAATGTATAATGTGACTGCTTTCTGTCGCTATTATGAGAAGTGATGTAATAATAAGAGAAAAAGAGAATTGAAATATATTGTGGAAGGTGAGAAAGGCCGATGCGCTTACTTGTAGTAGAAGATAATGCTTCTTTATTGGAGTCCATAGTACAAATTTTATGTGATGAATTTGAAGTGGATACGGCAATGAATGGGGAAGATGGTTTATTTTTAGCATTACAAAATATATATGATGCGATATTACTTGATGTCATGATGCCAGAAATGGATGGGTTTGAAGTTATCCAAAAAATACGAGATGAAAAGATTGAAACGCCAGTTTTATTTTTAACAGCGAAAGATTCTTTGGAGGATCGAGTTAAAGGCTTAGATTTTGGCGGGGATGATTATCTCGTTAAGCCGTTTCAAGCACCGGAACTAAAAGCGAGAATTCGTGCTCTATTAAGACGAAGTGGTAGTTTAACAACAAAGCAGACAATTCGTTATAAAGGAATCGAATTGTTTGGAAAAGACAAAGGCGCGCAAGTCGATGGGCAAGCAATTAAGTTGACCTTAAAACAGTATGAACTTCTAGAGTACCTCATTCAAAATAGCGGTAAAATTTTAATGCGTGAACAAATTTTTGATCGTGTTTGGGGATTTGATTCAGATACAACAGTAGCTATCGTAGAAGTGTATGTTCATCACTTACGTAAAAAATTAGAGCCATTCGGTTATCAGAAAGATATTCAAACTGTTCGTGGTATTGGATATATATTAAAAGAACAATGAAAAAGGGAAGTATGTTTCAAAAAACACGTATTCGTCTGACTATAGTAAACTCATTAGTATTTATCCTATTAATAGGAGTATTAGGGAGTATTATTTATTCATACACATATAAGCGCATTTATAATGAAGTAGATACATCCATAGAAAAAATGGTTCAGCATAGAGAGATTTCAGATGATAAAAAACTACCCAAAAAAATAAGGGGATATTTTCCAATTGGGGATCCGAGGATAGTAGAGTTAACTTGGAGTGGAAACAGAGTGGAGATAGGTGGCGAAAACGGCAAACGCCGTTTTATCTTTGAAGACAATTTGGAAAAGTTTTCTCCAAAAAAATTAGGATCTTTGCAAGATATTGAAGTGCAAGGGCTATATTTTAGAACGTTCGCGTTTCAAAAAGATGGAAAAATAGTTCAAATCGTACGCGATATAACAGCTGAAGAAGAAATGCTAAATACTTTATTTTTAATTCTTGTTATAGGTTGTAGTGTAGGGAGTGTATGTGCAATAGGAATCGGCTTTTTCTTAGCTGGGAGGGCACTTGTACCCATTCAAAATTCATGGGAGAAACAGCAGCAGTTCGTTTCTGATGCATCACATGAATTAAGGACACCACTTGCGGTTATTCAATCAAAAACAGATATATTATTCCAGTCACCATCTGCGACGATAGAAGAAAAAGCGATGGATATTTCTACGATTTCAAAGGAGTGTAGACGGTTATCGAAGCTCGTAGCTAATTTATTATTGTTAGCACGTTCGGATTCTAATCAAATCGAGATGGATAAGAAAACATTTGAGATGGGTAAATTGTTAGAAGAAATAGTAGATCCATATAAAGAAATTGCTTCTTATCAAGAAAAAGCGATGATATTAAAAGTAGAACGTGACATATCGTTTATTGGCGATAGAGAGAGAATCCATCAATTGATGGTCATATTGCTAGATAATGCGATGAAGTATACGAATGAAGGTGGACATATTCAAATTAATTGTATGCAAACGAGTAGTTCAATTCGCATACAAGTGAAAGATAACGGGATAGGAGTTAAAGAAGGGGATATTCCAAAGTTATTTGATCGTTTTTATCAAGGAGATAAAGCGAGAAGTCCATCAGAAGGAGCGGGATTAGGTCTTTCAATCGCTAATTGGATTGTAGAAAAGCATTATGGGAAAATATCGGTAGAGAGCAAATGGGGAGAAGGAACTTGTTTTGAAGTGATTTTCCCAAAAAATCAAAGATTATAAGTGAGAAGACGACCTTGTTTTTACAAGGTCGTCTTTTTTAAGGGAAAGTTAAGGAATAACTTGTAGCATGTATTACATAATGGAAACTTGTGATAGAAAGAAAAGCTGTAAGGTTTTTTGAATGAACTGGATAAATCAAAAGGTTATTTCTAACAGAGAGGAAGTTTATGTATAGTATAAAAAAAATTATGGGAAAGCTGGAAAAAGAAAGCGTGCGAGGGAGGAAGAAGTCTTGAAAAAGAAAATGATGACGGTATTTACTATTGGAGTAATGAGTTTAAGTATATTAGGGGGTGCCTCTCCTTCTGGAATGACAAAAGGAAAGACAGATTACACGCAGCGTAGTAAAGAACAATTAAATGATGGAAAAATACATGCAATGCATACGGAAGAAAAAGCGGAAAAGTTAGGCATTGAAACGGATGGGAAAGAACAAATTACGTTAGAAAAAGAAATTCATGAGACGGAAGTAGGAAGAGAAGCTGATCAATTAGGTATCTCGGCAGAAGGAAAAGATGTTGGAATTCTTTCAGAAGAAATTTATGAAACAAAAGTGAGGCAAGAAGCGTTGAAACTAGGAATATCTATAGAGAATACGTCGATTGTAAGTTTAATTGATCAAATTAATAAGATTAAAATTAATAATGAAGCAGAAAAGCTTGGTGTTTCAACTGAAGGAAAAGAAATAGAAGAAATTGAGGAAGAAATCTACGGCACGAAAGTTAGAGAAGAAGCAGAAAAGCTAGGTATTGCTCAACAAGGAAAAGAGATGGAAGGGTTAGCACAAGAAGTGTACGAACAAAAAGTACAGGAAGAAGCAAAAAAATATCATATTGATTTATATGGCAAAGATATATATCAAGTATTAAGAGAAATAAATGAGCAAAAGGTAATAGAGATAGCAGAGGAGCTTAATATGGATAGAACGAATATGGGCATTCAAGAGCTAGCGGAAAAAATAAAACGAGAACAACCTGAAAAAGGAAACGAACTAAAATTTATACCAATGATTCAAACAGATGCAGATGCGTTTTATTCGTATTTAACGAATTAAAAAGGGCGTGAGAGTGATACGAAAATGGAAGTGGTATATATGTATTACCGTACTATGTATAGGAATATGGTGGGCATATACAAATGGGATTACAACGTATGTGGAGAAAGTAAAGGGGTTACTATTATCAAGTATACAAAGTCAAAAACGAATAGAGTTTAGTAATAACGATGAAACAGTCATGTTATCAAATGTGCCCTTAATTCAGCAGTTACCAGAGCTAGAGAGAGGCTGCGAAGTAACAAGTTTAGCGATGATGTTACAATATGCGGGTGTGTCTGTAGATAAGATGAAATTAGCAAATGAAATAAAAAAAGTTAACTTTATAGAAGATGGTGTACGCGGGAATCCGAATGAAGGATTTGTAGGGAACATTTATACGTTTTCTGAATCKGGATATGGTGTATATCATGGACCACTTTTTCAATTAGCAAAAAAATATTTACCTAATAACGCTGTGGATTTAACAGGAAACAGTATAGAAGAAATTTATAAGAGTGTAAATAATGGGCAACCGGTAGTCATGATTACGAATGCAACATATGCCCCATTAGATGAGGATGAATTTACTATATGGGAAACAAATAGTGGGGATGTTTCTATTACTTATAATGAACATTGTGTCGTACTTGTTGGATACGATAAGGAGTCTGTCTATATTCAAGATCCACTTAATGAACGCCCGAATGTCAGTGTATCGAGAGAGGATTTTGAAAAGGCGTGGGTACAAATGGGGAGCCAAGCGATTAGTTATGTGAAAAGCTCGAAATAAATTAGGGGGAAAAGGGGTATGGACTTAGGAATAACGGGTGAAGAAATTAAGTTAGTGAACTATACAGATGAGTGGAAAAAAGAGTTTTCTAAAGTGAAACATGAAATAAAAGAAAATGCGCATATAGAGGCGAATCGTATTGAGCACATTGGTAGTACGGCTATTGAAGGTATGGTATCCAAGCCAGTTATAGACATATTAGTAGCTGTAGATGATTTAAATGCAGTAGAAAAGCGTATTACAGATGATTTTAAATCTATAGGATTTTTACGATTAAAGGTGGAACGACCTGGTGAAATTATCTTTGCAAAGTTTACTGATTCTACTTTTCAAAAACGCACACATTATATCCATTTAGTAGAGTATGAAAAAGGGATTTGGAATAATTTAATCTTCTTCAGAGATTATTTGAATGCCAATGAGGAAGCGAAAGTAGAGTACAAAAATTTAAAATTAGATTATGCTAAGAAGCATTCAGTCGGGATAAAGAAGTACACGGATCATAAAGAAAGTTTTGTGAAAGGTATTTTTAAGAAGCGAAAGTGATATGAAACAAGAGAACTTCTATATGGGGTTCTCTTATTCTGTAAGTTAATCTTTTTAAAAATAACTAAATATGCAGAAATGCATAATTGAGCAAAATAATACATGTTATTATTATATATTGTTTCCTAAGTTGGTGAAATAACGAAGAGTGCAGCGGCTGTAGAAAAATAAGTTAATTTGATGGAAGAAGAAAAGAACTATAAGAAATGGCTAGTAAATTTAAAGTATAATAACAGCAAATAAGTAAGGTGAAAATGATATCACCTTACTTATTTTTCTATTCAGCAATTAGGGGAGTCATTAACGGGATGAAAAAAAGAAGAAGACTATGGAATTTATGGAAAACGATTACATTATTGGTGTGTACTGTTGTCATTTTTTCTTTACTTGTGACAGATATTTTAATTAGCCATAATGTTGAACGAACGACAGAAGAAAGCCAAGCAGAGAAGGCAAAAACGATTGCACATATTGTAGCGAATGATTCGGTGGTAATCGATGGTTTAATTGGGAAAGCAGATACTTCCGCCATCCAAACGTATACAAATAGGATATTAAAAAATACAGGTGTTCAATTTATTGTCGTTATGGACATGGATGGAATAAGAAAATCTCATCCAAATCCCCAAAAAATAGGTCATCATTTCGTTGGAGGGGATGAAGGAACGGTATTGAAGGGAAAGGAACATGTATCTTTAGCAGAAGGAACTTTAGGGATTTCAATGCGAGTATTCGTTCCTGTTTTTGCTGACACAGGTGAACAGCTTGGTGCGGTTGCTGTTGGTATTTCAGCTGATAATGTAAAAGAGAGAGTTAAGGAAAGTAGACATATTATTTATATAGGTGTCGGAGTTGGATTGTTAATTGGCATTATAGGAGCGATATTGCTAGCTAGACATATAAAGAAAAGTTTATTTGGTCTTGAGCCGCATAGGATAGCGAAAATTCTTGAAGAAAGAAATACGATGTTACAATCGGTCAAAGAAGGTATTATTGCTGTGGATAAAGAAGCGAAAGTAACGTTAATTAATAATGAAGCAAAACGGCTATTTAAGAAAAGTGGACTTGAAGAAGACTTTATTGGTAAAGATGTTGAATTGTATATGCCGAATTCACGTATAAAAGAAGTGTTACAAACTGGAGAGGTACAATTAAATGAAGAACAAAATATTTATGGAATTACGATTGTTACGAATCGTGTTCCTTTATATGTAAAAGGTGAAATAGTTGGTGCGATTGCAACATTTCGTGATAAAACAGAAATCAGAAAATTGGCAGAAGAACTAACTGGTATTAGGCTATATGCGGAAGCATTACGGGCTCAATCTCATGAATTTATGAATAAAATGCATGTCGTATTAGGGCTAACACATATGAAACAGTATGAAGAATTGCAGAAATATGTAAGTAGTATGGTATCAGAGCATCAATATGAAATTGGGGGGATTATGAAAAAAATTCAAAGCCCAGTATTTGCTGGGTTTTTACTAGGTAAACTTAGTTATGCTAGAGAGAAAAATATAAAGTTAATTATAAAAGAAGATTCTTACTTACCAGAAATATATGATGAACGTATCATTCATGAACTGATCACCATTGTCGGAAATTTAATTAATAATGCATTAGACGCGGTGACGAATTGTGAGAAGAAGCAGGTTGAAGTTGGAATACAATATGGGGATACATTAATCATTACAGTACAAGATACGGGGAAAGGCATAAAAGAAGATGAAATTGATGCATTATTTATAAAAGGTTATTCCACAAAGGGTGATAATCGGGGGTATGGTTTGCATCTTGTAAAGGAAAGCATACAGCGAATGAATGGGGGAATTTATGTTCATTCATTGTTAGGAACGGGAACGACAATAACGATTGAAATACCTAAAAGTAGGGATGAGAGATAAGATGATCAAAGTTTTGATTGTAGAAGATGATCCGATGGTTGCGATGTTAAATACGCATTATTTAGAGCAAGTTGGAGGGTTTGAACTGGTCCATGCAGTTAACTCAGTAAAATCGGCGATAGAAGTGTTAGAGAAGTCACGAGTAGACTTCATATTACTTGATATTTTTATGCCTGGGGAGACTGGATTTGAGCTTTTAATGTATATTCGAAATCAAGAAAAAGAAATTGATATTATGATGATTTCAGCTGTACATGATATGGGAAGTATAAAAAAAGCATTACAATATGGAGTTGTAGACTATCTAATTAAACCATTTACATTTGAACGCTTTAAGGAAGCATTAACTGTGTATCGAGAAAAATTTACTTTCATGAAAGAACAACAAAAAATTAGTCAATCGGAATTAGATTCGCTAATTTTACAAAAAGAAAAAAGAGAGTCCTTTGACTATAAAGAGCTTCCGAAAGGATTAACAAAGCAAACATTGCAACTAATTTGGCAGCAAATCAAATCGCTTCACGGACAAGCATTTACAACAGATGAAATGGCGAAATTAGTAGGGGTTTCAAGAGTTTCTATTCGAAAGTATGTAATGTTTTTGACTGAAATTGGAGTTTTAGAGAATGAAATGGTGTATCAACATGTGGGAAGGCCGGTAAGTAAATTAAGGTGTATTGACCCAAACAAAATAGACTTTTACGTATAAGCGACTTATTATAGGTCGCTTATACTTTTTTTAATTACAAAAGTAGTTACAAAACTTACAAAAACTATTTTTACTATTGAAAGCGTTTTAATATTGTTATTAAGAAAACAAGGGGGTGCCATATGGGAATTCAAAAGAATGTGGAAGCGGTATCATTTTCTGAGGGAAATGAGGTACAAAGAGAATCGTTCGCTTCTAAAATTATGAATGTAAAAATCGGTGTAATACCTTTACCGTTATATGTAGTATTGGCTGCTATTATTTATGGGGCATCTGTATATAATAAATTACCAGCAGATATGATTGGTGGATTTGCAGTTATTATGATTATGGGTATTTTCTTAGGTGACATTGGGATGAGAATTCCAATTCTAAAAAACATCGGTGGTCCAGCAATTCTTTCATTATTTATTCCATCGTTACTTGTATTTTTCAACTGGATGAATCCAGCTTCAATGGAAGCTGCGACTATGTTAATGAAAAAATCGAACTTTTTATATTTATATATTTCTTGTTTAGTAGTAGGAAGTATTTTGGGAATGAATCGTAAAGTGTTAGTACAAGGTTTCGTTCGCATGTTTATTCCTTTAGTAGTAGGAACGTTAGCTTCTATAGCAGTAGGCTTATTAGTAGGTTCACTATTTGGATTTGAAATGAAGCAGACATTCTTCTTTATCATCGTACCAATTGTGAGTGGTGGTATTGGGGAAGGGATTTTACCATTGTCGTTAGCTTACGGTGATATTTTAAATGAATCATCAGCAACATTTGTATCACAGCTTATTCCAGCAGCTATTATCGGAAATATGTTTGCAATCGTGAGTGCAGGCTATATGAAACGATTAGGGGAGAAGAGACCTGAACTTAGTGGGAATGGTGTATTAGTAAAAACAGATAATCAAGCAGAATTATTAAAAGAGCAAAATACAGAAAAACCAATTGACTTCTCATTAATGGGAGCAGGTTTATTAATTGCATGTACGTTCTTCATCTTTGGAGGATTTGCTTCTAAGTTCATCGGTATTCCTGGGGCAATCATTATGATTTTCTCAGCAGCACTTGTGAAATACTTTAAATTAATGCCAGCAAAAATGGAGCAAGGAGCATTCCATTTATATAAATTTATTTCAAAGAATTTAACTTGGCCGTTAATGGTCGGTTTAGGATTGCTATACATTCCGTTAAAAGACGTAGCAGCAGTTCTTTCTGTAGGATATGTTGTTGTTTGTGCATCAGTTGTTCTTACAATGGTAGCATCAGGTTTTCTTGTAGGGAAAGTGATGAAAATGTATCCAGTTGAATCAGCAATTGTAACTGGATGTCATAGTGGTTTAGGTGGAACTGGAGATGTTGCTATTCTATCAGCTTCAAATCGTATGGAATTAATGCCGTTTGCGCAAATTTCAACGCGTTTAGGCGGGGCTGCAGTGGTCGTAACAGCAACAATTTTATTGAAAATGTTTTCATGATCAAAACAAGCTAGCTATATTCGTATAGCTAGCTTGTCAAATTAAGGGGAGATTATAAGTATGTTAGAAAATCAAATTAATGAAAGATCATTGTTATTGCATAAAGAGTTAGTAGGGAAAATTGAAATTACAAGTAAAGTAGAAGTGAATACAGCGGACGATTTAAGTTTGACTTATACACCGGGGGTAGCAGAGTCTTGTAAAGCAATTGCAGCAGATGAGGAAACAGCGTATGACTATACAGCAAGAGGGAATATGGTTGCAGTTGTTTCAGATGGAACAGCAGTACTTGGTTTAGGGAATATTGGACCGAAAGCGGCTATGCCTGTTATGGAAGGGAAAAGTATTTTATTTAAGAAGTTTGCGAATGTAGATGCTTTCCCGCTATGTTTAGGGACGACTGATGTGGATGAAATCGTTACCCTTGTGAAAAATCTAGAGCCTACATTTGCAGGTATTAATTTAGAGGATATTGCAGCACCACGCTGTTTTGAAATTGAAAAACGATTAAAAGAAGAAACGAATATTCCTGTMTTTCATGATGATCAGCATGGGACGGCTATTGTCGTTTTAGCAGCTGTTATTAATGCATTAAAAGTTGTAAGTAAACAAATGGATGATGTGAAAATTGTTATTAACGGTGCGGGTTCGGCAGGAATTGCAATTGGAAAATTATTATTAAAAGCTGGCGCAAAACACATTACGTTAGTTAGTTTAGAAGGTATTGTTTGTGAAGGTGAAACGTGGATGAACGAAGCGCAAATCGAAGTTTCACAGAAGACAAATCGAGAATATGTACGTGGAACATTAAAGGAAGCGATTCATCAAGCTGATATTTTCATCGGTGTATCTGCTCCAAACGTATTAACGAAAGAACTTATACAGACGATGAACGAGAAACCAATTGTGTTTGCAATGGCGAATCCAATTCCAGAAATATTCCCAGAGGACGCATTAGAAGCTGGGGCAGCTGTAGTAGGAACTGGGCGTTCTGATTATTCGAATCAAGTAAATAATGTATTGGCGTTCCCTGGAATATTCCGCGGTGCGTTAGATGTACGTGCGACTGATATTACAGAAGAGATGAAATTAGCGGCAGCATATGGGATCGCTAACATAATTACAGACGAAGAGCGTAATGCGAATTATGTAATTCCAAATCCATTAGATAAAAGAGTTGTTCCAAGTGTTGCAGAAGTAGTAGCGAAAGCAGCCATTGATTCAGGGGTGGCGCAAATTACGAAAATGCCAAGTTATAGATAGTCAAAAGCAGTGCCTTAAAAAGGCACTGCTTTTTTTGAGATAAGAAATCAAAATAATGAAGAAGGATAGAATTATTTATGTCCCTTCATTATTTATTTAATTCCATTGCAACTTGTTTACCATTTACTAAAACCTCAGTTACTGCTACGATCACTTCTATCATTTTTTTCATCTCTCATCTCTCCTCGCTTCATTTCTTACTTTAAGTATAAGAGAAGAGAGAGAATCCAACTATTGAAGTACGTGACGTAGAAATTACATTGTTGTAAGGAAGTGTTCCAGTTTTGTCACTTTATTCGGCAGTGATTACAAATTGATCATAATATCTTTCATTCACATATATGTTTAATACCCATAATCCAGATGAAGGTAGTGACATTACGAGAGGGAGTTCTTTTATTGTAGTATCGATTGTATTTGAAGTAGTCCAATTTGGTTCGGAAGTTTCCTTTGGAACGATTATTGGTGTTGGAAGGATAGAGCCTTGTTTTAAAGCAATAATAGATAGTTTTCCAGTTGGCATTTCAGGATCTAGGAAGAACCACATTATTTCATTTTGTTCATTTGCGATAATAGAGCTATCAGCCATGGCGATTTTTCCTTCGATGCCTTTTAACGGTATTTTTCCTTCTACGAATGATGGAGCTTCTTCCCAATTTACATCTTTTAAAACACTAAGATGAAAAAAAGAAGGTGCGTTAATTTGAGAAGATGACGTTTCTAGTACTTCTTTTTTAGGTACATTTGAATCTGGCTGCACCTGCGCGCAGCCAGTAATGAGGAAGGAGAAAAGTAGCATAGTTCCGATTTTTTTCATGGTGCCACACTCCTAATTTTTATTGTTAGTGTAATTGTATTTGCTAGCAGGCGGGACAATTCCTTTAAATCATAAAAAGAGGTCGTAAGTTTTGTACGACCTCTTTTGACATTTTCTATATTTGTTCAGTTGAAAAGGTTGGTTCTCTCTTTTTTTGAGACATTGTTAAGAGAATAACAGAAAGAACGATACATACTCCGCCTAATAATTGATATGCTCCAAAGGATTCATTAAGCCAAGCGATTGAAACGATGGCAGCTACAAGTGGTTCAATGCTAGATAAAATACTTGTTTCTGTTGCTGTTAAATATTTAAGACTCCCGATATAAAGAAGGAAGGAAAGAGTGCCACTTATAATGATAAGAATAAGCATAGAAAAAGTTTGAAATGTGAAAGTTTGCGAARTCTGATTCCATCCAAAAGAACGATTACAAATAAGCAGTGCAATCCCTCCAATTAACATCCCCCAGCCAATTACTATAGTTGTTCCGCATTCTTTAATAAGAGAAGCCGGATGAAGGGTATAAAACGCAAAACCAATCGCTGTTAATAGGCCGAAAGTAATAGCTGCTCTAGATAAAACAATATTTTCAATTGAACCGTTTGTAATAATAAAGTATGTCCCTGTTAGTGCAGTTATAATTGCGAGTATTTGCATAGAAGCAGGGAATTTCTTTTGCTCAAACGCAACGTAAATGGTAATAAGAACAGGACCTAGAAATTGAAATAGTGTTGCCGTTACGGCATTACTAATATGAACTGTTTCGATAAAAGCGTACTGCGCACCAAGCATGCCAAGAATAGAGAAAATTATAAGTTGTATAAAGTGTTTAGGATGTTTCCAAATGTGAAATATGTTTTGTTTTTTAATAAGCAAGAAAGCCAAAATGAATATTCCTGCGAGTAACAGGCGAATTGTTAAAAAATCAATTGATGATACGTTCGTATGTTGAAATAGCCACTGAATCATGGGACCAGATAATCCCCACAGGGTAGCTCCTGTAATAATCATCATAAGTCCGATGCGTCTACCATTGTTCATTATCATGCATCTCCTCTCTAGTATTTGATTATTAATGTGTTACATGATAAAAGGAATTATATAGAACTTCTGGTACTGCAAAAAGTATCAGTTATGTATTTTTGGGAGGGGTCAGATGTTGTGTTAGAACTAACGCCTAATTTGAGTGCAAATAGTAAGACAGCATTGTATGTACAATTGTATGAGTATATAAAAAAAGAGATTAAAGATGGAACGATTCCGGCCTTTACGAAATTACCGGCTAAGAGGAAGCTGGCGACATATTTACAAGTGAGTAAAAATACAGTTGAAGCTGCTTATGAGCAACTTCTTGCTGAAGGATATATTGAGTCGATTTCTAGAAAAGGTTATTTTGTATGTGAAATCGAGCAAATGATTCATGTGGAAGGCAGCGAAGAGGTAATAGGAGAAGCGCCTTTTCAAGATAAGAAGTATAAATTTGATTTCACTCAAACGGGTGTGGATACTAATACTTTTCCGTTTCATGTATATCGAAAAATTACGAACGAGGTATGGCAATTTGAAAATAAAGATTTACTTTTTATTGGACATCCGCAAGGGGAGGTAAGTTTACGAGAAGAAATCGCGAGCTATTTGTATGAATCTAGAGGTGTACGATGCGTAGCTAGTCAAATTGTAATAGGAGCGGGTACGCAAATATTAGTAAAAATGTTATTTCAGTTGTTAAAGGGAAGTCGTTATGCGGTTGAGAACCCTGGGTACCATCGGAAAATGGTTGTTTTCGAGCAAGGGGAACAAAATGTACAAATGTTATCTTTAGATAGAGATGGAATTCGTATGTCACAGTTAGCGGATAGCCATGCAAATGTTGTATTTGTTACACCTTCGCATCAGTTTCCTTGCGGGATGATTATGCCAATTACGAGAAGAATACAGCTTTTACAATGGGCGAAAAAAGAAGAAGGAAGATATATTATTGAAGATGATTATGATAGTGAATTCCGCTATTCAGGAAAGCCAATTCCAGCGCTGCAAGGGTTAGATAGAGATGGGAAAGTAATTTATATGGGGACGCTGTCTAAAGCGCTATTGCCATCATTACGGATGAGTTATATGGTGTTGCCAAAACCCCTCATTAAGCAGTATCAGGAGCAATATTTATTTTACACACAAAGCGTTTCAAGAATAGATCAAGAGATCATTAAGAAATTTTTAAATGACGGGCATTGGGAAAAACATATTCATAAAATGCGTGTTGTGTACCGAAAGAAGAGAGACCGTCTTGTTTCGGTAATAGAAAAATATTTTTCTAATCGCATTGAAGTAATAGGGGAAGATTCCGGCCTACATATTTTATTAAAAGTGCATAACGGGATGGAAGAGAAAGAATTAATGGAAGCTGCAGCTGAAAGGAGTATTAAAGTGTACCCTGTTTCGATGTATTATAGGGAAGGGACTTCTCCAAAAAGTACAGTATTGCTTGGATTTGCGACTTTATTAGAGGAAGAAATTGAAGAGGCCATTCAATTATTATATACAGCATGGTTTAAAAGAAAGTAAAAAACATCCTCATAAATGGAGGATGTTTTTTTATTATTTTTCTTCATCTAGGAAAAGAACCATATGCTCTTCATCCCAATATTGTCCGTTATATTTTAATGAGCGTTCTTGCACACCAAATGTTTTAAATCCTAATGACTCATAAAGTTTTTTTGCACCATCGTTTCCGACAACAACATCAAGCATAACTTGCTCTACTTCTAAAGATTTAGCAAGCTCAAGACATTCTTTAATAAGTGCTTTTCCCGCTCCAAGTCCGCGTGCTTTTGGAGACACGTATACTGAACCAATTTTCGCTTTATGTTCTTGTTTTACATATGGTTTCGTTTCCAGTGTTGCAACTCCGATTAATTCTCCATCTTTAAATGCACCTAGTGTATAGTTCTCATCTTGTGCTAATTTTTGGGCTTTATATTCAATAGCACACTCTTTATTAATAATATCTTCATAAGAAGAGCTGAAAGCTTCCGGGTTTTGTTTTAACCCTTCTACTCGAAGTTCTAAGTAAATTTCTGCTTCGTCTTTTGTTAATACATGGATATCCAATTATATCACCCTCCAAATCTTTGACAGTTATACCTATATTTTATATTGAAATAAGAATAATTTCAAAAGCTTAGCTTATATGAGCTGGTTTTATAAATAAAATAGCACCAGTAGTGTTCTGCTACTGGTGATTTCACGCATATATTATTCAAATGGTAATTCAATTATAAATTCTGTTCCGACTTCTAATTCGCTTTTAACTTCGATAGAACCATCATGAAGTTCTACAATTTCCTTTGCAACAGCTAGTCCGATACCTTTTCCTCCCGTAGCTCGTGTTCTAGATTTATCGACACGGTAAAAGCGATCGAAAATGTGTAGGATATCTTCTTTTGGAATACCTTCACCTTCATCTTGTATACTTATTGTAAAAGTATGCGCATTGGTTAGTACACGTATTGTTATAGAAGTGTTTTCTGGCGAATGTTGATAAGCATTCTGCAATAAATTTAACATCACTTGTTCCATACGCCTTTCATCTATACAAACTTCTAAATCATTTTTACAGTACACATGAATTTCTATTTGTTTGTTGGTTAATGTTGTTTTTGTTTTTTCAACCATGCGTTCTAAAAATGGTCTCAGGAGCATTTTTTGTTTTTTAATAACGAATTGATGTTGCTCTAATTGTACGAGCATAAATAAATCTTGTACGAGATCAGTTACACTATCGGTTTCATCCTCGATGATTTGTAAATACTCTTCACGTTCTTCCTTCGTTAAAGAATTCCTCTTTGCCACTTTCGCATAACCTTTCATATAAGTTAGTGGAGTTAGTAACTCGTGCGCTACACTGGCAAGAAATTCGTTTCGCTCTTTTTTCATATACGTCAGTTCACTAGACAGTTCCTCAATGGTTGTGGCTAAACTTCCAAGTTCGTCATTTCGTTTAATCCCTAATTGAATTGGTTTGTTTAATTTTGACATTTTTTCTGTTGCTCTCTTCATCTTTATAAGAGGATCTGTAATAACTCGAGAAAAAACAAAGACAGAAATAGTTGTTAAAATAAGTGTCAAAATACTCACGATAATGAATTGATTCATTAGTCTAAGTAGCATATCTTCTAAGAAGGATGTTTTTAAGAACATGTGTAATTTACCTTGAAAGTCTTTTGTGTCAATTGGTGTTACTGTTGAGATGAATTTTGATTCTTTCCAATTCTTTTCTACTATTAATCCCCCCTTTTTAACTGGGGGGATTTTACAATGAAGTTGTTTTTGCATATCTTTTGTTACTGTTTCTGAGGCCGAAGTGATTTTTCCATTACTGTCAGTTATAACAATGGCTATATCAGAATTAGTAAGTGCTTCTGTTTCCATTAAGTCTTCAGCGGCATCTTCAATAGAGAAGCCAGAAGAGGCAGGGCGGTTGAGATGTTCAGCATGTTTTTTTTGCTCAGCGTATTTGCCGTATTTGCTCCATTTTGCACGCCGTTCGATCGTATCACGATAGCGGTTTCCCTTCTCTAAAAGAGCAATGGTTTCCTCTTCAACACGCATTTTTGAAAGACTTTTATAAAAAGATACGAAAGCGATTGTCTCAATACATAAAGCTAATATTAAAAAGTATGTCCCAACTTTAAGGGAAAGTCTGCTCATTTTCTCACCATACCTTATTTCATATAAAGGGTCAGTGGTCTACTATTGTCCACTGATCAAATTAATTATTCGCTTTTCCATTTATATCCAACTTTATAGACAGTCTCTAAGTAATCTTCAACTGGAAATCCTTTTTTGCGTAACTTATCCCGTATATTACGAATATGTGAATCGATAGTTCTGTATTCGATATCTGTTTGATAGCCCCAAATCTTCTCGATTAAATCGTCTCGGCTGTAGGCACGGTTTGTATTTTGTAAAAATAGTCCGAGTAACGAAAATTCAATAGGAGTTAGTGAGATTTTGTCATTATAAACTGTAACAGTATGTTTCGTTTTATCCCACTCAATACCATTGAAGCTAACAAAGCTATCTTTCTTTGTACGACGTAATATAGCCTCGATTCGCGCGACTAATACATGTTCATCGAATGGTTTTGTAATATAGTCATCTGCTCCCATGGTCAGGCCTTTGACCATATCATAATTTTGGTTGCGAGCTGTTAGCATAATAATTGGAACGTTGGAAATTTGACGGATTTGATAGCAAGTATCCCACCCATCCATATTTGGCATCATAACATCTAATAAAATAATATCGAAGTCCTTTTGTTCGATTAATTCTAGCGCTTCAAGGCCAGAGGTAGCTTTCATACAAAAATAGCCACGAGGGCTTAAGAACAGATCTAATAATCGTAACATACGTTCTTCATCGTCTACTAATAAAATTTTCACCATAATCTTGTGCACCCCAAACTCTTCATTCTACTTGTATAGTTTACATGAAAATAATAAAAAACTCTTTTTATGTGATTGAATGGATGGCTGATTTTTTCAATCAGGGCAATTGACATAAAAAATGCACTAGTTTTGCACAACTATTTTTTATAATAGAAAACGTAGCGACACAAATACCCTATGTTGCGACATAACGTCATGTCATTTTATTTATAAAATGACAATTCCATTCTATTGTGTATGTGAGATAGAGAGGGTTTTCGTATTCACCTCGCATCGGATAAGAAAAATTTCCTATCTCACACTTTTTTTAATATAAAGGGGATTGTACACATGAGTAAAAAAGTAGAACATTTACAAAAAGAAAAGCAAGATCGTAATGCGATTGTAATGTGTGTTGCGGTATCTATGCTTATTATGATAAGTTGTGTAAATAAATTTTTCGGGATTTTATAATAGAAAAAAAGCTTATTGCTTCTTAAG
>NZ_JBFUIN010000035.1:0-22764 GCF_056401855.1 Bacillus sp. P4_D3 | reverse complement strand
CTTCCTTCTCCGTTTAAATAACTTTGAACAGCCGCTAACTTTAATTCTTCTGAATATGTAATAAATATTGAACCTTTTTTAGTCATGAAAAATCCCCTCCAAGTAATAGTGTAACATCCATGTATGTGCATGGTCTTTTTACACTGTCTACTTAAAGGGGATAATATCATTCAAAAAATGAAAGAGTCCTTTTTTTATTTACTAGATGAGGTTTGTTTCAATACAAATTGCTCGATTGCATGAGCAACACCATGTTCGTTGTTTGTTAATGTTACAACGTCACATAGTTTTTTTACATCTTCTTCGGCATTTCCCATTGCTATAGATAAACCAGCAACTTGTAACATTGGCACGTCATTAAAGTTATCGCCGATTGCAACAGTATCTTCAATTGGTATATTGAAATAAGCTGCCATTTCTTGCAAACCATTGCCTTTATGACCATGCTTATCCATAATTTCTACATTAGTAGGAGCTGATGCCGTAACTGAAATGTCCGTATCTTCTTGTAAAGTTTGTAATAGCTGTGAACGATGAGCAGCATTAAATGTTAAAATGAAGAATTTAGATATTTCTAATTCTGGATTATTTACGACATCCTCTATTTTTTGGAAATCAGTAATTAAGTTAGATTTCTTTTGTTTTTCTGTAATTCTTTCCAGTTCCTCAAGTGTAACATCTAGTGTATGTTTATTTTCTTCGAATGCCTGCATGACTTGACATTGCCATGTATAAGGAGAATAAACCCCTTTATTTGTGTACAACTTATATGGGAAACCCTCAGATTCTAGTAATTTTGCAAGCTTGTATACTTTATCATTTTGTAAACAACGCGAGTTAATTACTTTTCCGTCCACATAAACAATTGCCCCATTGCTTGCTCCAACTGGAAGAGATAGTTTATATTCTTCCAATAATTTCAAAGCATCCTCTTTCGCACGGCCAGAACAAATCATTACAATATGACCAGCTTCTTTTGCGGTTTGGATAGCTTGTAAGTTCTCTTTGGAGATTTCAAGATTAGATGATAGTAGTGTACCATCCATATCTAGTGCGATTAATTTCAAAATGACCACCTCTTTGTTTCCATTATACATAGTTATATAGAGGAAACATATAAACTTATCTTGGAAAGATAGTATTTTATCCCGCATTAATTTGCCAGTAAAAGCTCGATTGGTGAGGGGGAATAATCAGTAGGGAATGGAACCCTTGCTGATTAAAGTTTCACTTTGTTTTGTAACAAAATAGAGATGAATAATATTATATTTCGCTTTATGACCGTAATGTTACACTAGTGTTACGAACATGATTGTAGTAGAAAACGCATTAAAACAAGGTTTTTGAGTGTTTATTTAAAAAAACGTAAAAAAAGTGTAATAAAATTTACGTAATTATATTGCAACGTAATAATACTTATGTTACATTAATGTTACAAACGTTACGTAATTAATTTCAATGTAACGTTAATATGAAAACTATGAACTAATCATTTCTTAGAAATTACATATAGATAACTTATAAAAAGGAGAATGAATGATATGAACAACGAGCAAGTATTAAACGTAACAAAAGGTGACTTCTTAGGATCAGCAAGCGGAGCAGTAGTATTAACAGCATTAATCGTATTTCTTTCAAGCGTATTAGTATAATAGAAGCTTTGTAACAAAAATAAGAGAAGGGAGAATGAAAATTATGAACAACGAGCAAGTATTAAACGTAACAAAAGGTGACTTCTTAGGATCAGCAAGCGGAGCRGTAGTATTAACAGCATTAATCGTATTTCTTTCAAGCGTATTAGTATAATAGAAGTTTTGTAACAAAAATAAGAGAAGGGAGAATGAAAATTATGAACAACGAGCAAGTATTAAACGTAACAAAAGGCGACTTCTTAGGATCAGCAAGCGGAGCAGTAGTATTAACAGCATTAATCGTATTTCTTTCAAGCGTATTAGTATAATAGAAATTTTGTAACAAAAACAAAAGAAGGGAGAATGAGGAATATGAACAAGGAACAAGTATTACAAGTAACAAAAATGGATATTTTAGTATCAGCAGGTGGAGCGGCTGTATTGACAGCGTTTATTATATTCCTTACAAATGTATTAGTATGATGAATATGGATAACAATAAGTTTTTATATACCGTACGTACCATTATTCTAAAAAAATAAAGACTCTAGCATATTAGTAAATAGTTAATATGTTGGGGTCTTTTTTGTTTTCCTCTCATATATCCCCTCAAGTATTAATGTTATCCCCTTATCCCGTAAAAGCCCGCTGATTAAAGTTTCACTGTATTTTAAAGAGAAAAAGGTCGAATTTTATATGTAAGAAAAAAAGAGGAATTTGACAGAAAAGATAGAAAATTTTAAAGGTCATAATTTGTTAGCTTGCTAACTAATTTCTATTAACGAACATTGGAAGCGTTTTCGGTTAGGTTTAATTATGAACCATTTAATCTATTTACAGGGGGATGAGGAATTTATGAAACAAAAATCTATGGATACGCTAGCTGCACAAATGGAGGATTTTTTCCCGGTACGTGATGTAGATCATATAGAATTTTACGTAGGAAATGCAAAGCAATCAAGTTATTATCTTGCAAGAGCGTTTGGATTCAAAATTGTAGCTTATTCTGGATTAGAAACAGGAAACCGTGAAAAGGTATCTTATGTTCTTGTGCAAAAGAATATGCGTTTTGTTGTGTCTGGAGCTTTAAGTAGCGATGGCCGTATTGCAGAGTTTGTAAAGACTCATGGTGATGGAGTGAAAGATGTGGCTTTACTTGTTGATGACGTTGATAAAGCTTACTCTGAAGCGGTGAAGCGTGGCGCTGTTGCGATTGCTCCTCCTGAAGAGTTAACAGATGAGGAAGGTACCTTGAAGAAAGCGGTTATTGGTACGTATGGTGATACAATTCATACGCTTGTAGAGCGTAAAAATTATAAAGGAACATTCATGCCAGGATTTCAAAAGGTAGAGTTCAATATTCCATTTGAAGAATCCGGTTTAATTGCTGTAGACCATGTCGTTGGTAACGTTGAGAAAATGGAAGAATGGGTTAGTTATTATGAGAACGTCATGGGATTTAAACAAATGATTCACTTTGATGATGACGATATTAGCACAGAGTATTCGGCATTAATGTCAAAAGTTATGACGAATGGAAGCCGTATTAAGTTTCCAATTAATGAACCAGCAGATGGAAAAAGAAAGTCGCAAATTCAAGAATATCTAGAGTTCTATAACGGAGCGGGTGTACAGCATCTTGCTTTATTAACAAGTGACATTGTAAAAACAATTGAAGTACTTCGTGCGAATGGTGTTGAGTTTTTAGATACGCCAGATACGTATTACGATGAGTTAACTGCACGAGTGGGGAAAATTGATGAAGAAATTGATAAATTAAAAGAATTGAAGATTCTAGTAGACCGTGACGAAGAAGGTTATTTATTACAAATCTTTACGAAACCAATTGTAGATCGTCCAACTCTATTTATTGAAATCATCCAACGTAAAGGTTCTCGTGGATTTGGCGAAGGGAACTTTAAAGCGTTATTCGAATCAATTGAAAGAGAACAAGAGCGTCGCGGAAATTTATAAAATTTGTATCCACCAGCAAGAGTTCCTTTGTTGGTGGAAATTTCATTTTCATAGGGAGGAATCATGATGAAATTTGTTACATTTCGTCTCCCCTCGAAAGAAATGCGGGCTGGATGGCTTGAAGGTGACAAAGTAATTGATATGAATCTTGCGAGTGATGGACAAATACCTTCTTCTATGTTCGCCTTTTTAGAGAAAGCAGATGAGTATGTAGAAGTATTGCGTAATATTAAGCATCCTGAAAAGGGTATATATTCCTTAGATGAAGTTCAATTAGCAGCGGCAATTCCTAATCCGAGTAGCATTCGAGATTTTTATGCATTTGAACAGCATGTAAAAACAGCCCGCGGAAGAAGAGGGTTAGATGTTGTACCTGAATGGTATGATATCCCGGTTTTTTATTTTACTAACCACCGTGCTGTTATTGGACCAGATGATTTTGTTATTGGTCCGAAGAAGTCTAAAAAACTTGATTATGAGTTAGAGATTGCTTGCGTAATTGGGAAAGAAGGACGAAACATTTCTCGTGAGCAAGCAGAGGAATATATTTTTGGGTACTGTATTATGAACGACTGGAGTGCAAGGGACTTACAAGCAACAGAAATGAAAGTAGGGCTTGGCCCAGCGAAAGGGAAAGACTTTGCAACTTCATTAGGAGCGTATCTCGTTACGAAAGAGGAATTAGACGTTTATCGTAACGGTGATCGTTATGATTTAGAGATGACTGCTCATGTAAATGGGCAACTGTTATCAAAAGGGAATTTCCAAGATATTTATTATGCATTCTCTGAAATGATTGAACGTGCTTCGGAAGATGTTACGTTATATCCAGGGGATGTTATCGGGTCTGGAACAGTAGGAACAGGCTGTATTTTGGAGCTTGGTACGGAAGAGTGGCTGCAAGATGGAGATGTTGTAGAACTTACGATTACTGGTTTAGGTACATTACGTAATACGGTCAAAAAAGAGATGGAAGCAGGTGATGGGCATGTATTATCGTCACATGGGGGAGCTACCTCATAAACGACATGTACAATTCCGTAAAAAGGATGGATCGCTTTATCGTGAACAGGTAATGGGAACAAAAGGTTTTTCTGGTACGCAGTCTATTTTGTATCATCATTATATGCCAACGGAAGTAGGTCATGCGGCATTATCGCATTCTTGTCAGTTACAGTATGAAGAGGATGCCCTTCTTGCTCATCGTCACTTTCGCACGAAAGAAAATAAGAAAAATGGTGATGCAGTAAGTGGAAGAACCTTCATACTTGGAAATGAAGATTTGTTAATTGGAGTAGTGAGTCCGGCAGAAAAAATGGATTATTTCTATCGTAATGGTGATGGCGATGAAATGTTATTCGTTCATTATGGAACAGGAAAAATTGAGACGATGTTTGGAACGATTCACTATAGAAAAGGTGATTATGTAACGATTCCAATTGGAACGATTTATCGTGTTATTCCAGATGAGGGAGAGACTAAGTTTCTTGTTGTAGAGGCAAATAGCCAAATTACAACACCAAGTCGCTATCGCAATGAGTATGGGCAACTGTTAGAGCATAGTCCGTTTTGTGAAAGAGATATTCGTGGTCCGGAGAAATTGGAGACATATGATGAAAAAGGTGAGTTTGTCGTAATGACAAAGTCGAGGGGTTATATGCATAAGCATGTTTTAGGGCACCATCCGTTAGATGTTGTTGGCTGGGATGGCTATTTATATCCATGGGTATTTAATGTTGAGGATTTTGAACCAATTACAGGTCGTATTCATCAGCCACCACCAGTACATCAAACATTCGAAGGTCATAATTTT
This sequence comes from Bacillus sp. P4_D3, assembly GCF_056401855.1. Lineage (NCBI taxonomy): Bacteria > Bacillati > Bacillota > Bacilli > Caryophanales > Bacillaceae > Bacillus > Bacillus sp. P4_D3. The sequence continues at coordinate 17,346 of NZ_JBFUIN010000035.1, read as the reverse complement.
GTTATTTGCTCTTTCGTACCACGCTTATATGATTATCATCCAGAATCAATTCCGGCACCATATTATCATAGTAATGTGAATAGTGATGAGGTACTTTACTATGTAGAAGGTAACTTTATGAGCCGAAAAGGTGTGGAAGAAGGTTCTATTACGCTTCATCCGAGCGGGATTCCACATGGGCCGCATCCTGGAAAAACAGAAGCGAGTATAGGGAAGAAAGAAACACTTGAATTGGCTGTTATGATAGATACATTCCGTCCGCTTCGTATTGTAAAACAAGCACATGAGACGGAAGATGAAAAGTATATGTATAGCTGGATTGAAGAGGGTTCATATACTGTGAAATAAGTAAAAAGAGGCATGCTCAATAAAGGAGCATGCCTCTTTTGTGGAATCGACATGTATAATAATACCAAAAACAGTTATGAAAAGATATATAGATATGATTGTGTGAATCTTTTTATAGAAAGAATGATAAGGGTATAGCGCGTATCTCGATAATTTTCTGTTTATTCCGACAAAAGTATTGACTAAAGAACATGCTGTGGGTAAAATGAAAAAAGTAAATTAAATTTTCAGACAACTAAAATCATGGAGGAGCACAGTATGAAGCAAATTTTTCAAAAGAAGCCGATTTCGACGTTACTGCAAGAAAGTAAACAAAAGACATTATCGAGAACGTTAGGGGCACTTGATTTAACAATGCTTGGAATCGGAGCAATTGTTGGAACTGGTATTTTTGTTCTTACTGGCGTTGTAGCAGCGAAACATTCTGGACCAGCTATTATATTATCATTTGCTATAGCTGCATTAGCTTGTGCCTTTGCTGCATTTTGTTACGCTGAATTTGCTTCTTCAGTTCCTGTCTCAGGGAGTGTGTACACGTACACGTATGCGACGATGGGAGAAGTATTTGCATTCTTAATTGGATGGGATTTAATGCTCGAGTATTTATTAGCTACATCTGCTGTAGCCAATGGATGGTCAGCGTATTTTCAATCGTTATTAAAGGGATTTGGGATTCATATTCCGACCATTCTCTCCTCGGCTCCTGGTACAGGAAAGGGTGGAATAATTGATCTACCTGCAGTTCTAATTATTCTAGTTATGACAGCTCTTTTATCTAGAGGTGTTCGTGAAAGTGCACGAATAAATAATATCATGGTATTTATTAAAATAGCGGTTGTTCTTATCTTTATCTTTGCTGGTTTTAATTATGTGAAACCTGAAAATTGGACGCCTTTTATGCCATTTGGTTTAGATGGTGTAATGGCTGGAGCTGCTACAGTATTCTTCGCATTCATAGGATTTGATGCAGTTTCAACAGCTGCAGAAGAAGTGAAACGTCCGCAACGTGATTTACCAATCGGCATTATCGCATCGTTATTAATTTGTACTGTTCTTTATATCGTTGTTTCACTTATTTTGACAGGAATTGTTCCATACGGACAGCTAAATATATCAGATCCAGTTGCCTTTGCACTTCAATTTATTGGACAAGATAGTTTAGCGGGAKTAATTTCGGTAGGAGCAATTACAGGGATTACAACTGTAATGCTAGTTATGATGTATGGGCAAGTTCGTGTTTCGTATGCGATGAGCCGAGATGGGCTTTTGCCGAAGCGTCTTGCTAAAGTTCATCCGAAATTTAAAACACCATTTTTAAATACATGGACAACTGGGATTATTGCAGCACTTATTTCAGGGCTAATTGATTTAAATGTTTTAGCACACCTTGTAAATATGGGGACATTGTCAGCCTTTGCACTTGTAGCAGTTGCGGTTATTGTCCTGAGAAGAACTCATCCTGACTTACCAAGGGCATTTAAGGCGCCTCTTGTACCATTTTTACCAGCGTTAACGGTAATTTTTTGTTTATACTTAATGCTTCAGTTATCCGGAACAGCGTGGATTAGTTTTGGGGTATGGATGGTTATTGGTATAGCAGTTTACTTTTTATATAGCCGAAAACATAGTGCTTTAAGTAATAGTAAAAAAGAAGAAGATGTAGCAAATTTATAAGTGGAAAAATCCATTCTAATTCTGTTAGAATGGATTTTGTTTTGAAAATTTACATTTTTCTGAATTTGTTATAAGATAATTGTTGGTTAATTAAGGGGGGGAAGTATGAAAAATACATGGCGTGAGTTAAGGGCGATGGATCGTAACGTATGGATTCGATTTATCGGTGAGACATTGAACGGAATTGCGATGATGATGTTAATGCCTTTTTTTGCACTATATTTAAAAGATAAGGTAGATTCTTTATTACAAGTTGGAATTATTATGGCGCTTTCTCCAATTGCTGCAAGCTTTGGCTCACTTATAGGCGGAAGAATAGCTGATATATATGGAAGAAAGCCAATTATGATATTTTCGATGGCGAGTAATGCATTACTAATGCTCGGTTTTTTATTTATAGAAGGGTTTATCCCATATGCTATTTTATCTATTTTTTTAGGGTTAAGTAATTCTCTATTTCATCCAGCGGCATCAGCGATGGTTGCAGATGTGACGGCGCCAGAAAAAAGAACAGAGGCATATGGTTTATTGCGAATGGGACACAATATTGGTGCTGCAATTGGGCCGATAATGGGAGTATCAGTAGTTGTTTTATCGAAGAACCTTGTTTTTATTATCGCTTCGTCGACAATGCTATTTTATGCATTACTTGTATTAATTTTTATTCAGGAGACAATGCCAAAAGCCGCAGATAAAAAAGAAGAGAATGAAGAGAGGAAATCAGGTGCGGTTTGGAAAATTTTAATGAGAGATAAGGCGTTAATGATTTATTTGCTAGCGGGAATCATTATTTCTATGGGATTTTCTCAAACAGAAGGCATGTTGCCGCTGCACTTTGATAACGAAATGAAGGGCATTAATAATCCATATCCATATTTAATGGCGCTAAATGGACTATTAGTTGTTTTATTTCAATTTCAAATTTCAAAATGGGCGGCAGATAAACCTGTCGGAAAGACGATGTTATACGGTGCGTGTTTGTTCGGAATTGGTTTGTTTTTTATAGGGTGGTTACCGAAGTGGTTTGGAGGATTAGATACAAATGCTACAATTATTTTAATAACGTTACTGTTCGTTTATGCAATATACACGTTAGGTGAGATGATTATGTCACCTGTACAGATGACGTTTGTAGCGAATTTGGCCCCTGAGCATTTGAGAGGAACATATATGGGAGCGGCCAGTTTGCAGTGGATCACAGGGGGGGCATTTGGTCCACTTCTTGGTGGTTTTCTATTGGATCGTTTGCTTGGTCACTTCTTATTTACAATTTTAGGTGTGGGATGTGTAGTTGCAGGCTTTGTATATGTTTCTTTAGATCGTCTTGTTGAGCAGAGGCAAAAAGATACGCTTACAAAACAGTCTTCTTAATAAAATGAAACTTTAATCAGTGTTTTTTCATTCTCCATAAATGGTAGGATAATATAGATGACATACACAAAAAGTGGATTTCTACATATTTTAGGTACATAACCAGATTAGATAGCAATCTTACTTTAAAGTTTAATTATGTTTGGGTGTGTAGAAAATTAAAGAGGAAAAGTGTAGAAAACCAATAAGTGGTGTCTTTTAATTATTTATGGAAGTTACATTTTATTTCAAATAGGAACTACCTATTTTTATAAAAAGTGCTAAAATAGAAAAATGAAAACAATTGGTTAGGGTGATTTCAGTGACAAAAATTAAATTAGGTTTATTATACGGTGGAAAATCAGCTGAGCATCAAGTTTCGTTACAAACGGCTCTTGCTGCTATTAAAGCATTAAATCAAGATAAATTCGAGATTCATCCAATTTATATTACAGAACAAGGTCAATGGGTACGCGGTGAGCGTATTGAAGGTGAAGTAACAGATGTTGAAACTTTAAAAATGAGCGGTGCAGAAAATGCGATTTCCCCGTTATCATTAAGCACAGAAATTATTCCGTCTGCAACTTCTCAAGAAGATGCGATTGACGTTATTTTTCCATTACTACATGGGCCAAACGGTGAAGATGGAACGGTTCAAGGATTATTAGAATTAATGAACATTCCTTATGTAGGTAACGGTGTATTAGCATCAGCTGCTGGTATGGATAAAGTCGTTATGAAAAATATCTTTGCAGAAGCTGGATTGAAACAAGCGAAATATGCATCTTTCATTCGTAGCGCATGGGAAAAAGATAGTGAAATAGCGTATGAAAAAGTAGAAGAAGTATTAGGATATCCTTGCTTCGTAAAACCAGCAAACCTTGGTTCAAGTGTTGGTATTAATAAGTGTAACGATCGTGAAGAGCTTGAGAATGCATTCGAAGAGGCATTCCAATTTGACCGTAAAATTATTGTAGAAGAAAATATTGTAGGTCGTGAAGTAGAAGTTGGTGTATTAGGTAATGATGAGCCGAAATGTTCTGTTGTAGGTGAAATTGTACCGAAAAAAGATTTTTATGATTACAAATCGAAATACATCGATGGTGATACAGCGTTAATTATTCCAGCTGAAATGACAGAAGAAGAGTCTAATGTAATTAAGCGAGATGCAATTATTGCATTCCAATCATTAGATGGTTCTGGCTTAACACGAGCTGATTTCTTCTTAACGAAAGATGGAGAACTATATATTAACGAAGTAAACACAATGCCAGGATTCACGCCGTTTAGTATGTTCCCGCTATTATGGCAACATACAGGGTTACCGTATCCAGAATTAATTGAAGAGTTGATTCGTTTAGCGATTGAACGTCACGAAGAAAAACAAAAAATTAAATATACAATCTAACAAAAAAGGAGGAAGCACTATTCGAAGGAATAGTGCTTCCTCTATGTAAGGAGTGTTTTTTTATGATTAAGCGAACGTTAAAACAAGTAGAGAAAATGGTAGATGGTACTGGATTAGCAGAGAAATATGAGGGAATTACTATACAAGGAGCATCTATTGATACGAGAAAGATTGAAAAAGGAAACTTATATGTTCCGATTCAAGGTGAACGTTTCGATGGACATGCTTTTGTAGATAAAGCTGTTGAAAACGGGGCGATTGCTACATTGTGGATGAAAGATGTAGAAAACCCACCTGAAAATCTTCCAGTTATTTTTGTAGAAGATACACTAGCAGCATTGCAAATGTTAGCGAAAAACTATCGTGATCAATTGGATGTAAAAGTTGTTGGTGTAACGGGTAGTAATGGTAAAACATCTACGAAAGATATTGTAACAAGTATTCTTGCGACTAAATTTAAAGTTCAAAAAACAGAAGGTAATTTCAACAACCATATCGGCTTACCTCTTACTATTTTAAATTTAGAGGAAAATACGGAAGTAGCTGTATTAGAAATGGGCATGTCAAGCCGAGGTGAAATTGAATTTCTATCTAAGTTAGCTCGTCCTAATGCAGCTATTATCACGAACATTGGTGAGGCACACTTAATGGATTTAGGCTCTCGTGAGGCAATTGCTGAAGCGAAGTTAGAAATTGTTACAGGTTTACAAGAAGGTGGAGTTTTCGTATATAATGGGGATGAGCCGCTATTAACAAATCGTGTTCCGGAAATGAATTTAGCAGCTGAAACAGTTACATTTGGTGATGCGAGAGCAAATGATTATTATCCAACTACTGTAACATTACAGGCGACTGGGACACACTTTAAGATGAATAGAGATGAAACTTTGTCATTCTATCTGCCAGTACTAGGAAAGCATAATGTATATAATACGCTTGCTTCAATGGCAATTGCAAAAAATTTTGGTGTAACGTGGGAAGAAATGAAAAAAGGTTTAGTAACACTTCAAATGACAGGTATGCGTATGGAAATTGTAAAAAAAGATAGTGGTTTAACAATTATCAATGATGCTTATAATGCTAGTCCAACAGCTATGGAAGCTGCGTTCCACCTAATGAATGGTTTAGATGGATTTGCTAAAAAAATTGTTGTACTTGGTGATATGTTAGAACTTGGAAATCAAGAAGTGCAATTTCATTATGAAGTAGGTAAATTAATTGATCCAGCAAAGATCTCATATGTATTCACATATGGTAGATTAGGGGCTGAAATTGCTGAAGGTGCAAAAATTAATTTCCCTAAAGACCGTGTAAAAGCGTATGATAGTAAAGAAGAGTTAATAAAAGAGTTGCAAGCAGTAGTTGATGCAAAAGATGTTGTGCTAGTAAAAGCGTCTCGCGGTATGAAATTAGAAGAAGTAATTACGATGTTGAAATAATTGGTGTATATAAATAGGGATGATAGCCACGAAAATAGTGGAAACTTATAATAAGCGCTTACAGTAAATGATAAAAAAATAAAAGTAAAGAAAAAAGCTCTGAATATGAAATAAGGTAACAGTTGGGGTTTGCTTTTTACACCTACAAAACTTATAATTGATAAAGTGTAATAACGTTTAGAAGTATTTTCGTGAAGAATATACGCCCGGTTATACGTCAGTATTCAGGAAAAGGGCTTTTCCGCAAGTTCGGAAAACGCCTTTTTTTAAATGATAAGTATAGGATAGAAAAGGAGAAGTAACATTGACAACATTTCGAGAATTAGGATTAAGTGAGTCTTTACTACAATCTGTTGAAAGTATGGGCTTTGAAGAGGCTACGCCGATTCAAGCTGAAACAATTCCATATGCATTGCAAGGTAAGGATATTATTGGGCAAGCGCAAACAGGTACAGGGAAAACAGCAGCATTCGGATTACCACTATTAGATAAAGTGAATACAAATAAAGAAGCAGTTCAAGGTATTGTTATCGCGCCAACGCGCGAATTAGCAATTCAAGTTGGAGAAGAGCTATACAAACTTGGTAAACATAAACGTGTTCGTATTCTACCAATTTATGGTGGTCAAGATATTAACCGCCAAATTCGTGCTCTAAAAAAACACCCACACATTATTGTTGGTACGCCGGGTCGTATTTTAGATCATATTAACCGTAAAACACTTCGCTTACAAAACGTAGAGACTGTTGTTCTTGACGAAGCGGATGAAATGTTAAACATGGGCTTCATTGAAGATATTGAAGCGATTTTAACAGATGTGCCAGAAACACATCAAACATTATTATTCTCAGCGACAATGCCAGATCCAATCCGTCGTATTGCTGAGCGTTTCATGACTGAGCCTCAACACATTAAAGTAAAAGCAAAAGAAGTAACAATGCCAAACATTCAGCAGTTCTATTTAGAAGTGCAAGAAAAGAATAAGTTTGACGTGTTAACACGCTTACTAGATATTCAATCTCCAGAGCTTGCAATCATATTCGGTCGTACAAAGCGTCGTGTTGATGAATTATCAGAAGCATTAAACTTACGTGGTTATGCAGCAGAAGGTATTCATGGTGACTTAACACAAGCGAAACGTATGTCTGTATTACGTAAATTTAAAGAAGGTGCTATTGAAGTTCTTGTTGCAACAGACGTTGCTGCACGTGGTCTTGATATTTCAGGCGTAACACACGTATACAACTTCGATATCCCACAAGATCCAGAATCATACGTTCACCGTATCGGTCGTACTGGCCGTGCAGGTAAAAAAGGTATTGCAATGTTATTTGTAACACCACGTGAATCAGGACAATTAAAAAATATCGAGCGTACAACAAAACGTAAGGTTGATCGTATGGAAGCACCGACACTTGACGAGGCATTAGAAGGTCAACAACGTTTAATCGCTGAAAAACTTCAAAGCACAATCCAAAATGAAAACTTATCATACTACAAGCGTATTGCAGAAGAAATGTTAGAAGAGAATGATTCTGTAACAGTAGTAGCTGCTGCTTTAAAAATGATGACAAAAGAGCCGGATACAACTCCAATCGCTTTAACATCAGAACCACCAGTTGTTTCAAGAGGTGGCGGTTCTAAAAAACGCGGTGGTAACGGAAGTGGATACCGTGATGGTAACCGTAATCGTAGTCGTGATGGACGTGGAAGCGGAAGTGGCGATGGTCGTAACCGTGATCGTAATCGTGATGGACGTGGAAGCGGAAGTGGCGATGGTCGTAACCGTGATCGCAATCGTGATGGTGGTAGTGGTAGCCGTGATGGTAACCGTGGTCGTAAAGGTGAAGGTCGCCCTGGATCTTCAAATGGACGCGGCGAAAGAAAACATCATAGCCGTCCACAAGCTTAATAAAAAAGAGAATGCCCTTTGCTGGCATTCTCTTTTTTTATTTCTGTAATTGTGCATACTACATAATAACTCGTATAGAAATGAGGTGCTATATGCTTGTAAGACTTGGGTATGTTGCGATGAGTGTGCATTTGAAGAATGCATCTCCATCTCAAACGATGACATATGCACAGTTTCAGCGGATTGATGATCGAGAGGCTGCGATTCGTAAACTCGAAAGAATCGCTAATTCGAATTTGGAAAATTGCTTACGATTATTAAAGCATAATAAAGGACATGATATATCTTTCTTTCGACTTAGTTCCAAGCTCATTCCTTTAGCGAATCATGAGGAGTTGTTAGATTGGAACTATATTCGTCCTTTAAAAGAAAATCTGAAAGAATTAGGTGAATATGCAATTCGTATGAATATGCGAATTGACTTCCATCCAGATCATTTTGTTGTACTAAATTCACCTGAGGAGAGTATTTTTAAACAATCTGTAAAGACATTGCAGATGCACAAAAAATTGTTAAAGGGTATGGGAATGGAACATAAGCAACGATGTGTATTACATGTGGGAGGAGGTTATAAAGATAAGGAGCTCGCATTAGAACGCTTTATAGAAAATTGGTCAACTGTTCCAAGAGGTATTCAAGAGATGATTATATTAGAAAATGATGACACGACCTTTTCTTTAGAAGAAACATTGTATTTAGGTGAGAAATTAGACATTCCAGTCGTGTTTGACTTGCACCATCATATGATGAATAATGACCAGGAAGATTGGCATGAAGATTGGGCACGTGTTGTACATACGTGGGAATCGTCTTTATTACCAGTTAAAATGCACATCTCTAGTCCTAGAGATGGAAAAGATCCAAGAGCACATGCGGATTTTATTGATGTAGATACCTTCTTATCTTTTTTGAAAAAGATAAAGGGGAGTGTTCCGCAAATTGATTGTATGATTGAGGCGAAGAAAAAGGATGAGTCTTTATTTCAACTAATGAGAGAGTTAAGTAAACAAACAGATGTGGAAATTGTCGATGGTGCGAGCTTTTATATTAAATAAGCTCTGCGCCATCGGTTTTTTTTTGTCCGATTGGTGCGGGCTAATAATCAGTGGGGGATGGACAACCCCCCCACTGATTAAAGTTTCACTTTATTAAAAAAGGGGTGCACATGCCGCCGATGATCAGTCCTGTTAAATGGCTTATAGGATTGGCAGAGGGATTAAAGAAAGTAAATAGTAGTAATATAAGTATCATTATTGAAAAAATAGCGATGTCTCTTGGTTTTGAAGAACGATATCGACTATACAATAAAAATAATTGGGCGCCTAGTAATCCGAAAATACCACCAGATGCTCCGGCGTGAATATATTCAAAAGGCATAATAATATAAGAAGAAATATTCCCGAGAATGCCAGAAAGGAAAAAAATAATGATGAAAGAAAAGTGTCCTAGTTGTTTTTCAATAGAAGAACCAAGTACAAATAAACAAATACTATTAGAAAGAAAATGTTGTAAGTCTACGTGTACAAGTAAGGAAGTTATGACACGCCACCATTCTCCTTTAGCGATATATTCATTGTAGGCTGCCAGGTGAAAGAGGGAAAAGTCGCTCAATATAATCATGACTAATTGTATAAGAAGTAAAGAGATGATAATCGGTTGTAAGGAAATGCGAGTGGATGGTATTAGCATGTTGTTAGTATCACTCCTTTTGCATCAGAAAGATTCTCTGTTATTCTTACAATATGAATGAAGAAAGCTAAATAGAAGAAGGGGATTTTGAAATGATTGTAGGGATTGGAATCGATATTATTGAGTTAAATCGAATTGAAAAAATGCTAGATGGAAAGCTTAAATTTATGGAACGTATTTTAACTGAAAGAGAACGTGGTGTTGCCGAGAGGCTGAAAGGAAGTCGCCTTACAGAATTCGTAGCTGGAAGATTTGCAGCAAAAGAGGCGTATTCTAAAGCGGTAGGGACCGGTATCGGGAAAGAAGTGAGTTTTTTAGATATTGAAGTAAGGAATGATGATAGAGGTAAGCCGATTATCATTACAAATACAGAGCATATTGTTCATTTATCAATTAGTCATAGTAAAGAATTTGCCGTTGCTCAAGTTGTTTTGGAAAGCTCGTCACGCTAGTCTGCATATTTTATATCTTTGTCTCATATATTTGAGGTAGCGATAAGGAAGGCATATCTTCCATTCATTTATAGGGGCAAAGGGGCTGAAGTGATGAAAAGGCGTCTGTTTTTAGTTCTTGTCGGTTTGTTGACCGTTTTTGTGTTGGCGGGTTGTATGGAAAAGAAACAGGAAGATGTTGTGAGAGATTTAGAAGCGAAAGTTAAAAGTATGAAGAGTTATCAAGCTGAAGCGAAATTATCTATTAAAACAGGAAATGAGCCTCAGGAGTACAATGTCGAAATTTGGCATAAAGAACCTTCGTATTATCGTGTGAATTTGCAGAATGCGAAAAAGGATCAGAGTCAAATTATTTTAAGAAATGATGAAGGTGTATTTGTATTAACACCGGCGCTTAATAAGAGTTTCCGTTTTCAAAGTGATTGGCCGCAAAATAGTAGCCAGGCTTATTTATATGAATCACTTGTAAGAGATATTTTGCAAGATAAGAAAAATCTCTCTTTCGAGAAAACAGATAAGTATTATGTATTTAAAACAAAAACAAATTATCAACATCAAAATATGTTGCCGAAACAAGAAATTAAGCTGAATAAAAGTGATTTAACACCAGTTTCTGTGAAGCTGATGGATAATGACCAAAATGTCCTTGTAAAAGTAGATTTCACTAAAGTAAAGTTTGATGCAAAGTTTGATAAAGGTGCATTTGATACGAAACAAAATATGTCTAGAGCACAAGTGGATGTTCAGACGGCAGCGAAAGAAGACAAACCGTTTGCTATTTTGTATCCGCGTGATACGCCGCAAGGCATGACTTTGAAAGAGGAAGAAGAGTTGAAGACAGACAGTGGCAAGCGTGCAATACTCACATACACTGGAAGTAAGAAATCCTTTACTTTAATACAAGAAAAGGCAAAAGTTGCAGAGGCCTCATCGGCGGTAAGTGTAAGTGGAGAGCCGGTTGATCTTGGTTTCACGATTGGTGCATTGACGAAAGACTCTGTAACGTGGTCGCATAACGGAGTAGAATATATGCTCGTGTCTAAAGGTTTAGAGCCGAATGAGTTGTTGATGGTTGCTCGTTCGGTTACAGCGAAGCAAGTGAAGTAAACATCTTAGACGTGGTGATATATGTGCACCGCGTCTTTTCTTAGTTTGAAGGTGGATTTCATAAAAGAAGCATATAAAAGAATAAGCTTCGCATATCGTGTATAAGGAAGTGTATTTATGGAAGACGCACCGTTTTACCGTGACACCTGGGTGGAAGTGGATTTAGATGCGATTTACAACAATGTTACGCATATTAAAGAGTTCATTCCAAGTGATGTAGAGATTTTTGCTGTAGTTAAAGCGAATGCATATGGGCACGATTATGTACCGGTGGCTAAAACTGCATTAGAAGCAGGAGCGACAAGATTAGCAGTTGCTTTTTTAGATGAAGCTTTAGTGCTTCGGAGGGCTGGTATTACTGCACCAATTTTAGTATTAGGTCCTTCCCCGCCCCGTGATGTAAATGTAGCTGCTGAAAATGATGTAGCATTAACTGTTTTTCAAAAAGAATGGGTGGAAGAAGCGATAAAGCTCTGGGATGGTTCATCAATAATGAAATTCCATATTAATTTTGATAGTGGTATGGGGAGAATCGGAATACGTGAACGCAAAGAATTAAAAGGGTTCTTAAAGAGTTTAGAAGGTGCGCCATTTTTAGAGTTAGAAGGAGTATATACGCATTTTGCAACAGCGGATGAGGTTGAGACTTCTTACTTTGATAAGCAATATAATACATTCTTGCAGCAGTTAAGTTGGTTGAAAGAATTTGGAGTAAATCCTAAATTTGTCCATACAGCCAATAGCGCTGCAACGTTAAGGTTTCAAGGGATTACATTTAATGCGGTGCGAGTTGGTATTGCGATGTATGGATTATCCCCATCTGTAGAAATACGTCCTTTTTTACCATTTAAATTGGAACCGGCGTTGTCACTTCATACGAAAGTTGCTCATATTAAGCAAGTGATTAAAGGGGATGGAATTAGTTATAATGTCACATACCGAACGAGAACTGAAGAATGGATTGCGACAGTTGCAATTGGATATGCAGATGGCTGGCTTAGAAGATTGCAAGGGTTTAAAGTACTTGTAAATGGTGAAAGAGTACCGATTGTGGGTCGAGTAACAATGGATCAATTCATGATACATCTTCCTTGTGAAGTGCCACTTGGTACGAAAGTTACACTCATTGGGAGACAAGGTGATGAGTATATTAGTGCTACTGAGGTCGCTGAATATTCCGGGACTATTAATTATGAAATTATCGCAACGATAAGCTTCCGTGTACCGAGAATATTTATACGAAACGGTAAAGTTGTAGAAGTAATCAATTATTTGAACGATATATAGAAGAAGGTATTATCGCTCAGTATCTCGTCATTTAGGGGATTTTCGCTAATGGAAAATAGGCTCTTTTTTGCTAGGGAGCTTCTTTTTATAATTGTTATTAATATAAGTTACAATGAAATGTTGCGGGAAGAATTGCTTTATTTCTTGTTTGAAAGAGATGAAAAGTAAAAGAAGATGAATGTTTTGTTTATGAATTGGAAAACATAAGCAGGGAATAAGGAAGTCTTTGCAACAGGCTCCATACAATGGTATTATTACAATAGGTGTCATATATATATTTGGGTGTGTAGTTGACGGTGGAGGTGTATTTTTGTGTCCGAATCAAGTGTAACTACTGAAATCGTGGTTCGGTTGCCAAAGCAAATGGTAACGGAATTGGACGGAATTGGAAAACAAGAGAATAAGAATCGCCATGAACTAATTTGCCAGGCAACACAACTGTTATTGCGTCAACATAAGACGAAGAAACGCTACCAACATGAATCAATGCGACGTGGGTACATTGAAATGGGAAAAATTAATCTTGGTATTGCATCTGAAGCTTTCTTAGCAGAGTATGAAGCAGCTCATACAGTAGAACGCTTAGTTAGCGGGGGGTAATATTTTGATTGTAAAACGCGGCGACGTGTATTTTGCAGACCTTTCCCCAGTTGTTGGTTCTGAGCAAGGAGGCGTTCGTCCGGTTCTTGTCATTCAAAATGACATCGGAAATCGTTTTAGTCCGACTGTGATTGTAGCGGCTATTACTGCACAGATTCAAAAAGCGAAATTACCCACTCATGTGGAAATTGATGCGAAAAAGTATGGTTTTGAGAGAGATTCTGTTATTTTACTTGAGCAGATTCGAACAATCGATAAGCAACGCTTAACGGACAAAATCACTCATTTGGATGAAGTGATGATGAGTCGTGTAGATGAAGCGTTACAAATTAGTTTAGGACTAATAGATTTTTAAATCGGCAGTTTAAGTTGCTCTCTTTACAGGGCAACTTTTTTTTATTATAGAGGAGGTTACGGTTGGATATGGAAATGGTAGATAATCGACAAGGGTTAATGAAGATGTTAGTGAAAGAATTAGGCTTTACAGAAAAGCAAGTTCGTCATGTTATTCAATTAACAGAAGAAGGTAACACAGTTCCATTTATCGCTCGTTACCGAAAAGAATGGACAGGATCTCTAGATGAGGTGCAAATTCGTGCAATCTTAGAAAGATGGCAATATATGATGCAACTAGAAGATAGGAAAGAAGAGGTTCTTCGTCTTATTGGTGAAAAGGGTAAACTAACCGAAGAGTTGCGTCGTCATATTGTTGCTGCAAAAAAACTTCAGGAAGTAGAAGATTTATATCGTCCATATAAAGAAAAAAGAAGAACGAAAGCTACAATTGCTAAAGAAAAGGGATTAGAACCGTTAGCTGAGTGGCTATTGTTATATAAAAAAGAAAATCCAGCAGAGAAGGCTATGGAATTTGTTAATGCAGAAAAAGAAGTGGCGTCTGCAGAAGATGCGTTGCAAGGTGCGCAAGATATTATTGCGGAACTTGTTTCGGATAATGCGGCATATCGTAGTTGGATTCGCAATACTACTTTCCGACAAGGGATTATGTCTTCATCTGTAAAAGATAAAGAAAAAGATGAAAAGAATATATATGAAATGTATTATGGCTATGAAGAACCGTTGCAAAAAGTAGTGCCACACCGTGTACTAGCTATGAATCGTGGTGAAAAGGAAGACGTATTAAGAGTTTCTGTTATCACGCCAATTGAAGAAATCCTTCAGTTTTTACATAAAAAAATGATTCTTGATGAAGCTTCTAAAAGTGCACATTATGTACAATTAGCGATGGAAGATGGATATAAGCGATTAATTCAACCTTCAATAGAAAGAGAAATTCGTAAAGAATTAATGGAAACGGCCGAAGAACAAGCGATTCATATTTTCTCTGAGAATTTACGTAATTTATTATTACAACCTCCGATGAAAGGGAAAGTTGTGTTAGCGGTAGATCCAGCGTATAGAACCGGTTGTAAATTAGCTGTAGTAGATGATACAGGAAAAGTTCTTCACATAGATGTTATTTATCCGCATCCGCCTGTTCGTAAATATGAGGATGCAAAAACGAAAATCCTTTCAATTATAGATAAATATGAAGTTGAAATGATAGCGATTGGAAATGGTACAGCTTCGAGGGAAACGGAAGAATTTATAGTAGATGTATTACAAAATGTAGAACGAGATGTATTTTACATTATTGTAAATGAAGCGGGTGCTAGTGTGTACTCAGCATCTGATGTAGCTCGCGAGGAGTTTCCGAATTTACAGGTTGAAGAAAGAAGTGCTGTTTCAATTGGGAGACGTCTGCAAGATCCACTTGCAGAGCTTGTGAAAATTGACCCTAAATCTGTTGGGGTGGGACAATATCAACATGATGTATCTCAAAAGAGATTAAATGAATCATTAACATTTGTAGTAGAGACAGCAGTTAACCGAGTTGGTGTTAATGTAAATACAGCTTCAGTTGCATTGTTGCAATATGTTTCGGGGTTATCAAAAACAGTTGCGAAAAATATTGTAGCTAAGCGTGAGGAAGATGGAAAATTCACGAAGCGTACTGAATTAAAGAAAATCCCGCGTTTAGGTGCAAAAACATATGAACAATGTATCGGGTTTTTACGTATATTAGAAGGAGCGAATCCGTTAGATCGCACAGGGATTCATCCAGAGCAATATAAAAATGTTGAATTGCTATTAAAGAGCTTAGGGTTATCGAAGAGTGATGTGGGGAAACCAAACTTGCAAAAGAGTTTAGAAGGAGTAGATATTTCTAAATTATCTCAAGAGACGGAGATTGGTGAGCCAACACTAGTTGATATTATGGATGCTTTAATTAGCCCGGAACGAGATATGAGGGATGAGTTGCCAAAGCCACTTTTGAAAAAGGGGATTTTAAAATTAGAAGATTTAAAGCGTGGTATGGAATTAGAGGGAACGATCCGCAATGTTGTTGATTTCGGTGCCTTTGTTGATATTGGCGTGAAGCAAGATGGTTTAGTGCATATTTCTAAACTAAGCAAACAATTTGTAAAGCATCCATTAGATATTGTATCCGTGGGACAAATTGTAAAGGTATGGGTAGATGATATTGATACGAAAAAAGGTCGTGTTGCATTATCAATGTTACCGATTGAATAGTAAGAAAAGAGAGCAGATGAAACTGCTCTTTTTTTATGAACTGGAAAGTTTAATTGATTATGAGCTTTGATGTATTTTACTATAATAAAACCAGCATTCATTTAGTAACTTGATTTGATACCGGTTTTTCTCAAAATATGCACGTTGCATTTGTTTCTTTAGCCACGTGGGCATAGGAATCCCTCCTTGTTTAATCCTGCTCTCAAAAAAGTAGCTCCTTTTAGTTAAGGTAACTTTGATGAGAGGTTGGTGAGTGGATTTCTAGCAATGCTGCATTTTTAGAAATCACGCTTCTTGAATGAGGATGGGTATATGTACTATTTACTATATGTATAAGAAGAGAGAAAAGTGTAAAAATATTTTTTAGTTTAGGAGGAATGAGAATGGATGAGCAAGAAATTCAGCGGTTAGTGGAAGAGGTATCGTTACAATGCTTTGGAATGCCGTTTTTACATAAAGCAATGTTTAATAGTAGGTTACGTACAACTGGTGGGCGCTATCTATTGAAGAATCATAATATAGAATTGAATTATCGATATTACGAAATATATGGTAAAGAAGAGTTAGTCGGGATTGTTAAACATGAACTTTGTCATTATCACTTACATATCACAGGAAAAGGGTATAAGCACCGAGATAGAGATTTTCGTGAGTTATTAAAGAAAGTAGCTGCACCACGTTTTTGCAAACGAATGATTAGTGAGGAGGAAACGAAAGTTTCTATGTATGAATGTATGGGGTGTTCATTTCAATATGTAAGAAGACGTCAAATAAATACACAAAGATATGTATGTGGAAAGTGTAAAGGACAACTAAAACTGGTAGTGAAAACATCTTGACAGTGAAAACGCAATCCAGTATATTATAAACATGTCCCGTTTGCGCAAGACGTTGTGAAAAAACTTCTTGACTTACGATGAGAAATTTTATAAGATACAAATTGTCTTTATTATTCCGCAGTAGCTCAGTGGTAGAGCTATCGGCTGTTAACCGATCGGTCGTAGGTTCGAGTCCTACCTGCGGAGCCATATAYAGAGAAGTACCCAAGTGGCTCAAGGGGCTCCCCTGCTAAGGGAGTAGATCGCKAACGCGGTGCGAGGGTTCGAATCCCTTCTTCTCTGCCATATATATTGGCCCGTTGGTCAAGTGGTTAAGACACCGCCCTTTCACGGCGGTAACACGGGTTCGAATCCCGTACGGGTCACCACTTCGGAGGATTAGCTCAGCTGGGAGAGCACCTGCCTTACAAGCAGGGGGTCGGCGGTTCGATCCCGTCATCCTCCACCATATAAATTATATAAATAATATTATCGCGGGGTGGAGCAGTACGGTAGCTCGTCGGGCTCATAACCCGAAGGTCGCAGGTTCAAATCCTGTCCCCGCAACCAAATGGTCCCGTGGTGTAGTGGTTAACATGCCTGCCTGTCACGCAGGAGATCGCCGGTTCGACCCCGGTCGGGACCGCCATTTTAACTTCTGCTATATGGC